>DASWDU010000026.1 GCA_036395115.1 Thermoplasmata archaeon
GGGGATTGCGACGATGACGCCGAGCCGCGTGCCTTCGGCCTCAAGGCTCCGGCTGGCTGCCTCGCCGGCATCAATGACCTCCGCGAAATCCCCCCATGATGGCCGTGGCGCAGTTCCGTCAGGGGTATAATAGCGTTTTGCTGGAAGGTTCGGAGACGTAACGCCTCCCAATTGGAGAAGCGGACCAACGGCTCCATTCAGCTGGGGACCGACCCTCCGAGGACCCGAATGGAAAGAAGCTGTGGAACCGCCACGCGCGCCGCTTCGGGAGGCGTGCCGCCACTCGATCGCCGACTTCGGACTGACCGTCCTGCATTGATGCGGGAAGCCGTATCTCCGAACGGCCCGCCAATGCTGCGGACCCTGTCGACGTAGACGAGGATCGGTTCCGATACGTGCGGACGACCTTCGCGAGGAACATCATCGTGCCGAAATGCGACCGCGTCGTGAGGTGCACGGCGAGGACCTCGCGCGTCGTGAGGTCGATCGCGGCCCACAGGTGCAACCCCATCGTGCCGGTACGGACATGCGTCTCGTCGAGGGCCCGACGCCGATGTCGAGACCATCCAACTCTACGCCGGCTAGACCAAAATTCGACCCCTGGGAACCATTAAGTCCTCGGACCTGCGTGTCGCCGCGGGTGGGACCGTCGGATGCACGCGTCCCACCTCCGAGGTTGTTGAGATGCGTGAGATCCGACGCAGTCCTTTCCGTCCGGCGCCCTGGGGACGCAAGCGCTACTTCGCGCCCCTGCCCATCCTCTCCGTCCTCCTCCTCGCGACCGTCGTCGCGAAGCCGGACATCCTCCGCACGGACTTCCTGCTCTACCAGGACTCCGGCCTGACGATCGTCGCGCGCGTCTCCCAGGTCGTCCACCTCTCCGGCCCGAGCGGCACGATCGTGGGCACGATGCAGGTCACGAACACCCACTCGTTCGGCATCCGCGTCCTGCTCTTAGGCGCGACGATCCTCTCGGTGACCGGCTCGGCGATCGTCGCCGACATCGGCACGGCCGCGGGCCGCCTCCCGGTCTCGGTCGATGCGGGCTCGACCGTCTCCGTGCCGTTCAAGGGGACGTTCTCGGGCGACCTCACCTCCCTGAGCGTCGGCCAGCAGTTCTCCGTGACCCCGACCGTCTCCTGGATGGAAGTCTACGCGACCGGGGACGTCGGGCCGTTCTCGTACACGCAGCCGAAGACGTGCACAATCCCGGACGTCGTCCTGACGTCGCCCGAGGGCGGCGAGTGGGTCGCGATCTGCTCGTGAGGGCCGTCGCCCCACGCCTGGACCGCCGAATGTCGGGGGCGCTCGCCATGGACCGTCCAAGGTGACGGGCTTCGGCGAAACGGTACGGTCCCGACAAGGAGGCTACAGGTAGACAGAATCCTCTTATACCCGTATAAAACGTATACATACCCATGGCGACGACCGGCTCGCGTCCTCGGCGACGCGAAAAATCCTCGGCGATTCCGACCCGCTTCACCCCGTCGGAGCTCGCTCGACTGGAGCGCGGCCGGGACCTGCTCGGCCTGCGGTCCCGGAGTGCCTTCATTCGGCAGGCGGTCCTGGGGACGCTGGACGAATTGGAAAGGACCGGGATCACCGAGATCCGGGAGGTCTCCATGGAGGAGGCGGCACGGCTCGTCGATCGCTACCTTTCCAAGAATCCGGGCACTCACTACGTGAGCGAACTCATCGAACGCCTCGGACTCGAACCCCGGATCGCTTTCGCCGCGGCTCAAACGCTCATCGACGCCGGCCGGGCGCGGCTGGGGAGGGATTGAATGGCGGTCCTTCGCGGATACGGGGACGGCATCGAGGGGAAACGGATCATTTACATTGCTCGGAAGGTCGAGGGTCCGTGGCTCGTGCGGAAAAGCGGCCGGCATCGGGGTCTACGGGGCAAGCTGTACGACGGGGAGGCCTACATCGACCTCCCGATTGAAGGCACTCGTCCATAGCTCGCATACGCGGGCGGACGCCCCGTCGCAACCCCGTGACGAGCGTCGCATCGGATTCGCCCCCGCTCGAAGCCGACGAGCCGGTTGTAGTGGGCCCCTCACGCATCCTCCGGCGCGTCCGCCGGGGCGAGAGCGCGGGCCGCGGACCGCCCGAGCTGCAGGCTCGAGGCGTACCCCGAGATGAAGACGTTCGGCGCGACGACGAGCTTCGCGAGCACCCAGCCCGGATAGGCGTCCGCCACGCGACCCCCCCGGAGCACCGAGACCACGGAGAAGGCGATGAAGACCGTTGCGACGAAGGAGACCCCGGCGGCGAGCGTCCACGCGTACACGGGGAGGCCGCGGGCCCAGTCGTCCTCGGACGCGATCCGGGCGTCCAGCGCGATCACGACCTGGGCGGCGAAGAACATCGCCGCGCTCCCGATCCAGAGGCCCAGCACCTGATACACGACCCCGACGGAGCGGACGACGGAGACTGGCAACGCCTCGTCGGACGTGAGGAGCGCGACGAAGAGGTCTTGGAGATTCGTCCCCACCGCCGACGGCAGGACGAACCGCCAGAACGCCGAGAGGGCGACCCACCCGACGAGGAGGGATCCGGCGACCTTCCGGTATAGGCGGGAGCGGCCGGCCGTCCGGTCCGCCGTCGCCAGGAAGACGCGGCCGAGCGCCGCGGCGCCGACGAGGTCGAGGCCGAGGGCGACCCAGATCGTCGTGCCCGCGTCCCAGCCGCCGAGGCTCCCGACGAAGTTCAGGAAGAGGGCCAGGATCAGGAGGAGGTTGGCCGCGAGGAGCAGTGCGGACGCGACGATCAGGAGCCTCTCCGGATCGGTCCATGCGGGCTTCTTCGCCCGTTCCGGCGGTTCCTCCTCCAACCCACCCTCCGAGCGCGCCATCCGGCGGGGTCTAGAAAGCGTTTGTGTCGAGCGTCCGACGTTTGGCGACGAGCATCCCCCCTACGAACGGGCGCACGCCTCAGCCAAGGGATCGAGGGAGACTTACCCGTATGGGAGGGCCCACGCGGCGATCGTCCACCGCTTCGCCTTCGCGCGGGCCAGGATCTCCTCGAGCCGTGGGAAGAATCTTTCCGGATTTCGTAACGGACGCCGAGGACAAGCGGGTCCCGAAGCTGGGGGAATCCTTCAGCGGCGACGCGAGCCGCCCTTCTCATCGGTCCACCTTCTTCGTTTCATTTAAGCCGAGGTGACTGTCGGAGGAGTGCCCAATACCGATGGGAAAGCACCGGGCTACAGGAAGCTGAGAGCCCTTCGAGCGGAAGACATCATCGCCGTCCACCAGCAAGCCGCGAAGGTCGGCGAGACTTGGAACTTTGAAATCCGCGATTTCGGATCCATCGACTACCTGGCAGATCGGATCTCCCGTCTCGCAGAGGCTCGACATCCACCGACAATGATCGCCTCTCTCGCGCTGCACCTCTTGGTCCGAGAGCATCCATTCTGGGATGCGAATCACCGTGGCGGATTTGAACTCGCCCCGCTGATTCTTCGCGCCTTTGGCCTTCGAATTGGAGCGTCGAGGGAGGAAGTTGAGGCCTTCGTTCGGTCGATTGACACGACAGGAATCGCTGAAGGATGTCGAAAAGTGGGTCAAGAAATGGACTCGTCGGCTTCGCTAGTCGAGGGCCTTGAGGATTTCTTTGTCTGCTTCAACGGACTTCTTGAGTTCCTTCTGGAACCACGCCTCGAACTCC
>DASWDU010000027.1 GCA_036395115.1 Thermoplasmata archaeon
ATGACGGGGTCGCTGCCGATCGTCCAGCCGGCGTCGTGCGCAGGCGACGCCAGGCCTTCGGGGGACGTGTCCCCCGGGAAGCCCGGCACGAGGGCGTTCTGCCAGGTGTCCCCTCCGTCCGTGGAGCGGTAGTACCCGGCCCATGAGAAGCCGCTCGCTTGGCGCGTGTCGCGCGCGGTCGCCACGAGCACGTTTCGGTCGTTCGGGAACGCCGCGATCGTGACCTCGTTCTGCGAGGCCGCCTCGGGGTCGAGGGTCACGAGGACGTTCGGATGCTCGACGCGAGTCAGGGGATGAGCCGCTTGCGCGGACGCGGACGTCAGCGCGAACAATGCGAAAGCCACGATTCCAACGCACGCCGAACGCGCGATTCGTCTCATACTCCACCCCAGAGCGGTGCGACCGCTCCGCAATCGAAGATACGGTATATAGCCCTGCGGCCGACGCGCCGCCAGGCGGGTCGCGACGTCGAACCGGCGACGGACGGTTCGGGCCGATTGGCTCTTGAAGGTCCGTGGCCCGTCACGGCGACGAGCCGCGGAGCATCTCGCGCAGGGAGCCTGCTTCGTGGTACGACCGCGCCAGGAGAGCCGCCTCGCGGTGGGGCATGCCTCCGGCCTCGAGCGCGTCACGAAACCGTCGCACGCCCCGCTTCCGATGGGACTGGAACCGGAGGAACGTCAGCCCGAGGTTCATCGCGAGCCGCGGCAACGTCGCCATGAGAACGACCGGGAAGCGGTCGCCGGTGTCCGACATCACTCTTCTTCCTTGTGGCGTTTCCCGACGGCCTTGGCGATGATCCCACCCAGGTTCAGGGACGACATGTATTGCTCCGTGAGCTTGAAGGCCTGCTCGTCCGTCATGCCGCTCTTCTTCAGCGTCGTGTAGAAGTCCGCCACGGCGGTCCCGAATTTCGTCGACGCGTCTTTCCCGTAGATGGAGTCCGTGAGGCTGTTCAGCAGCGCCGGGATTTTCTCCGAGAACGCCTCGAGCATCTCCTTCATTTCCGCCGGCCTCGGTCCCCTTCGTTCCTCGCTCATTCCGTACACCTTCATGTCTGACCGCCAGGAGGCTGGTCCCGGTACTTGGGCGCGCCGAGCAATTGTGACCACTTCTCGGCCACCGCGTCGGATACGCGGAACGTCCGGGTTCGGGAGCCGGGCGAGGCCACCACGATTCCTTGGCGCCGCAGGTCCTCGAGCCGCTGCCGCACGATGCGGCGGGAGGCGGTCCCTCGCTTCCCCTTGACCGCCTCCGTGATCTGGGAGATGTTCCGATCCGGGCGGTCGAACAGGACCGCGACGATGTGCCGCGAGATGTCGTCCTTGAGGCCCGGGATCACGAGGTCTGGGGACACCTTCCCGTACTTCGCGAAGAGGTCGAGGATCCGGAAGTAGCCGCGGGACACGTCTTGGAGGCGGTCCAGGTAGGCCACGAGTTCGGCGTACGGCCTGGCCATGTCGGAGAGGGCGGCGCTGAGTGCCTCGATCTGGGCGCGCAACTCCCGGAACTCCTTGCGGAGATCGTCCTCGGCCACGGCGGGCCCCATGCGGACGGGTCGGCTTATAGTGAACGTCCTGCACTCCTGTCCTCGATGAGAATGGGTCCGTCCGGATTTGAACCGGAGTCGCCAGCACCCCAAGCTGGTAGGATTTCTTGCGGGCGGGCAGACCGCAAGGCCCCGCGCCCGAACCAAGCTACCCCACGGACCCTTGAGGCCTCTCGAAGGTCTGCGGGACTAAAAACCCTTCTCCGTCCTCGTGCGTCTATCCGAACGGCAAGACTTCGTCGATCAGCTCCGCGTGGGACAGGATCATGCGGCGGCAGCAGTACCGTTTCAGCCCGAGCGTGTCGAGGACCGCTCCCGGCTCCTCTCCGCCGCGCGTCCGCTCGACGAACGGCTGGAAGGCGCTCCCGACGACCTTGCCGCACGTGAAACATCGGACGGGGATGATCATGGCCTCACCGGTACGACTTCTGCCGCTTCTTGCGGGCGCCGCGGCCGAGCGGATTCTTCGGCAGCTTCCGGCGTGTGTCCGGCACAATCAACGTGCGGTCGTACTCCCGGAACAGCGTCTCGAGGTCCCGGTCATTCAGGTATTGCACGAGGCCGCGGGCGATCGCCGTCCGGACCGCGTCCGCTTGGCCCATGACACCGCCGCCGTGCACGTTCACATTGATGTCGATCGAGTCGACCTTGCGGCCCGCAAGCTTGAGCGGCTCGAAGATCTTCAGCCGTCCGATCTCGAACGGGTACATCTCGACGGGCACGCCGTTGATCCGGACGATGCCGCGACCTTTCGTGAGCGTCGCCCGGGCGACCGCGGTCTTCCGCTTCCCGCTCGCGACGATCGCCTTCATGCCCGAGCCTCGAACTTCGACCCGAGGAGCCTCGAGACCTCGCCCAAGCTGATGAACGGCCCTTGCGGCGGGCGCTTCGCGACCTCGATGATCTCGAGCGGCTTGTCCTTGAATTCGGCGGGGACGGCGATGTAGACGCGCAACCGCTTCAGCGCGGTCCGGCCGCGCGGCTGCTGGTACGGCATCATGCGCGAGATCGTGCGGCGGAGGATCATGTCCGGCCGTCGCGGGTACCGCGGGCCGATGCCCCGCATCCGGCTCGCGGTGCTCCCTCGGGCGTGGGCCGCCCGGTACGCCTCGAAGACCATGTGCTTCTTGCCCGTGAGGATCGCGTGCTCCGCGTTCACGACGACGATCTCCTCGCCGTTGAGCAGGCGTTTCGCGAGGACCGAGGCCATCCGGCCGACGACGTGACCGGTCGCGTCGATGATCGGCATCGTCACCCCATGATCCGGACGCCGGATCCTTTGGGATTCTGGACGGCGAGCTCGAGGAGGCCGACGGACCGGCCCCCGGCCGCTTCGATCTTCTTCCGTGCGGCTGCGGACGATCGGAAGGCGGCGACGGTCACCGGCGTCGTGATCTCGCCGGTCGCCAGGACGACCCCGGGGACGACGATCTGCTCGCCCTTGGCCGCGTAGCGGCTGAGCCGCGAGAGGTTGACCTCGGACCAGTTCTTCCGGGACCGCTCGAGGCGCTCCGCGATGTCCCGCCAAATCGGCGCATCCGCTTCGCGGGAGACTTCCCGGAGCTCGCGCACGATGCGCTGGAGGTGAGTGTTCGTCTTGGGGGTCTTGGCCATGAAAACGGGCCTTGCGACCCGCGTTAGAGGAGTGCTCGATTTAAACGTTTGGGGGCGCAACCGGCGCACTCCCGGTTCCATCGGACGGACCCGGCTTCACCGGCTTCCGGGCCGATTCGCGTCCAAAACTATTAATATCAGGCGCTCCAGAATAATAGTGGGTGCCGGGTCTCCGCGGGGTGGACTAGTCGTGATTCGTTTTGGGCCGTCCGGGATCCCGTTGTCGTGCAAGGGCCGGACGCTGAGGGATGGCATCGAGGACATCCACAACCTCGGCCTGACCGCGATGGAGGTCCAGCTCGTCCGCGTGAACCTGAACGAGCGGTACGCGGGCGACGAGGACGTCGGCCGCACCCCGCGGGAGATCCCGGAGGAGCTGACCGTCCAGATCGGACGGAAGCAGGACCGCAAGGAGGTCCTCCTCTCGTCCCTCGACGAGAAGATCGAGAAGGGGGACGTGCTGTACAGCCTCGCCTCCGGCATCGCCGAGGACTATCGGGAGCTGCAGCAGCTGGGAGAGCTCTCGCGGGAGCTCGACATCGAGCTGTCCCTGCACACGCCGTACTACATGGACCTCGCCGACGCGGACGGCCTCGCGCAGAAGAGCGTCCAGAGCGTGGTGTGGGGCGGGATGCTCGCGGAAGCGATGGGCTCTCCGATCGTCGTGACGCACCTCGGGATGTTCGGCGAACTCGCCCCGAAGGAAGCGATGACCCGGATCGCGAAGAACCTCCGGCTCATCCGCGACGCGTACAAGAAGGGGAAGATCCACGCCCGGCTCGGCATCGAGGCGAGCGGCCGGACGGAGGTCGTTGGCAGCCTCGACGAGATCTTGACGCTCGTGAAGAACGCGAAAGGCATCCTGCCGGTCCTGAACTTCGCCCATGTCCACGCGCGCGGCTTCGGGCTCTTCAAGCGTCCGGAGGACTTCGACGACGTGTTGACGAAGGTCGAGCAGGCCTCCGACGGCGGGCACATCCACGCCCATTTCAGCGGCGTCGAACATGCGGACGGCAATGAGCTGCGCTACACGCCGATCAAGAAAGGCGACCTCCGGTTTGAGCCGCTCGCGGAATGCCTCCTCGACGAGGACTACGACCTGACGATCGTGTCGTCGTCGCCGCTGCTCGAGCACGACGCGATGTACATGAAAGTCATCCTCGAGCGCGTCCTCGCGAAGCGCCTGATCCGGCCGACGAAACCGGAGAAGGAAGAGAAGGAAGTGAGGCGCCGGTGAGGAAGGCCCCTGCCGTCGGGGCCAGAGGCACCGCCGAGGAGTCCACGAAGTACCTCCTCGACCATGTGAAGCAGATCCTTGCCGTCGACCGGAGCAAGGACATCGAGGCCGCCGTCGACGTCTTCACGTCGGCGAAGAAACTGTTCGTCTACGGCGTCGGCCGCAGCGGCCTCGCCGCCCGAGCCTTCGCGATGCGCATGGTCCAGCTGGGGATCGACTGCTACTTCATCGGCGAGACGATCACGCCGGTCGTGAACGACGGGGATGCGGTCCTGATCGTCTCGAACACCGGATCGACGATGAGCGCGATCCAGGTCGCGAACATCGCGCGCCGCGTCGGCGCCAAGGTCATCTCGGTCACGGGCCACCGCGCCTCGAAGCTCGCGAACGCTAGCAACGTCGTCTTGCTGATCCACGTGGCCGAGGACGGTGGTCAGGCGCGGCTCGCGCCCCTCGGCACCCTCTTCGAGGACACGACCGTCATCCTGCTCGACGGCCTGGTGGCGCAGATCATGGAGCAGCTCGGACAGACGGAATCCGACATGAGAGGCCGCCACGCGATCATGGTCTGACCGGTGGAATCGCGTCTCGACTCACTCGTTCGTGATTGGGTTCGAGATTGCGAGAAACACCGATTCACGCAACCTACCAGAAGACAGATATATGGGTGGCTATATGGTCACTATAGGCGCACCATATGCCGATTACGACGATCCAGGTGACGTCCGAAACGAGGAAGAAGCTAGCGAAGCTCAAGTCGTCGTCACGAGAGACGTACGACGATCTAATCAACCGGCTCCTCGCTCTCGTTCCGGAAGGTGACGAGGAAGGGCCGTACACGCAGGCCTTCAGGCTCGGGCTTCTGCGGGCTCGTCTCGATGTCAAAGAAGGCCGTGTCCTCTCTCACGAAGAACTGAAACGGCGACTGGGGTTGTGATCGATGCCTTGGTCGATCCTCTGGACCGACCAAGCCTTGCGGGACATGAGTCGACTTGATCCGCCCGTCGCCCGCAGGATCCTCGCGAAGATCGAGCAGACGACAAGCAGCCCGCTGCGGTTCTTTTCGCGTCTGGTGGCCTCAGACGAATACAAGCTGCGAGTCGGAGAGTATCGCCTCTTGGCCGCCTTGGATTCGGGCTCTCAAACGATCTTGGAGGAGCGTGTGGACCATCGCTCTCGCATATATGGACGGGGGTGACGAGAACCTTGGTACAAGGTCCCTTTATCCAGTCGTGCTCGGCTCTGTTTGCAGATGCCCGAGGAGTTCGCGGTCAGGCCGTAAGAGGTCAAGCGGCCACTCCACTTGGGACGTCTCGCGACCCAATCCGGCGCGAGGGCCGCAACAGAGTCTAGTATCGCGTTGCCCTC
>DASWDU010000028.1 GCA_036395115.1 Thermoplasmata archaeon
ACACCGTCGCGAGCACGTCCAGGACCAGGCCTCGGCCCGACGGGTCGTCGGCGTGACGCGTGTCGAACGGGGCCGCCGAGAAGCCGAACGGCCTGGGATCGAGCGACGCCTGGAGCAGGGCGGGGCTCTCGCGCAGCATCGGCACGAGCGCCTGGGACGTGTCCGGCGGGAGCTGGAGGCGGGCGGCCGCGCTGTCCCCGATGAGCGCGTGGAGGCGATCGCGGAGCTCCCGTGCATCCCCCGCGGAACGGACGGCCTCCAGGACCGCCTTGGGCAGCTCCTCCCGCAGGAGGCTGTCGCGGGGGACCGCGTCCGATACGACGACCAACTCCTGGATCGCGTCGGCTGTGATCCTCGCTTTCACTGCCTTGCTCGTCAACACCCGCTGGAGGAGCCCCTCCAGGCGGTAGCGAAGGTACGCGTCGGAGAGGACCCGCGGGAACCGGGAGGCCATCAGCTCGCCCCAGCGAGACCGGTCCGATAGGAGCAGGGCGACGGCCTTGTCGACTTTCTCGGGGTCGTCCAGCGTCGCTCTCCAGCCCTCCGGGGTCCGTTCGACCGGGAGGCCGTCCTGCGCCAAGCGGGCCAGGTTCCGCTTCACGGTCATGCGCGGTAGGTCGAGTTCCTTGGCGAGCCTCCCGTGGGGCACGGAGGCGCCCCGGCCCGCGTCGTCCAGGCGGGTGAGCAGGGCCAGCATGACCGTCCATTGGTGTCGGTGCGGTCGCCCCCTCCTGCGGCTGTGGCTCGGAACGGAATCGGTCATTTCGTCCCCTCGTCCTCAAGTACCGGCGCACCCCTCGAAGGCGTAGGAGGTGAAAAAAAGATGCCTGAACCCGGCGCCGCCGTGCCCCTCATCCTCGCCGCCGTCGTAGCCCTCGGAGCTTTGGCCCTGGGGACGGCCGCGATGACCGGCACCGCGACCGATCCGACGGTCGTCGCCGTCGCGGGGGGCCTCGCCCTATTCGGCGCGATTGGGGCGGCGATCAAGAAGCAGATCGCATAGAGAGAGGTCTCTCGGAACAGGTACGTCGCGAGCGAGCCACGGCTTCGTCAGCGAGGGTCAACGGGAATACGGCGCTGCCGTGAAAGTCCCCCCCGGATCATGCGGGGAGTCGCCACCCTGGCTCGAGGCCTAACGGACCTCTATCTGCAGAAGAACTGCATGAGGCCGATCAGCAGCTTCGGTTCGTTCAGTCGCGGGCGTGTCCTGGCTCTCACCCAAATGTGCAATCGACGGTGACCTTGTCCATGACGCTCTTGAGGGCAGCCAGCTCTTTTTGATCGAGTCGCGCGACAAAGAGATCGGAGACCCCGCGCAGGTGGATTCGCGCCGCCTCGGTCAGGCGGGCCACGCCCGCATCGGTCAGTACGACCACGACACCACGTCCGTCTGCATCGGTGTCGGCTCGACGAACGAGGCCTTCGTCAACCAGCCGCGCGACACGGCGAGTCATGCCCGACCGCGAGATGAGCGCCCGGGCCGCGAGGTCGGTCATGCGCAGCTCGCCACCCGCGAGCGCCAGCTGCGCGAGCACGTCGAAATCGGCCAAGGCCAGGCCGGTCTTCTTCTCGAGATCCGTATCGAGTTGGCGCATGAGCGTGGCGTGTGCTCGCAGCAGGGAGCGCCATGCCTCCAATCCGCGCCGGCTCGGCAGCTCTTTCGCGACGAGCCGGTCGAAGAGCCCAGTGACGTCCCGCTTTGATCTTACTTGCATCCGCAACCTTATACACCACCCAGGGTATAAGGTACTTGCACTTGCAAGTTATTCCACTGGAACAACGCGGAAGGGAGTGTCAATGACCACCGAGCTCTACGCCGACCTGGATCGGTCCATCAGACGTCGGTTCGGGACTCTGGCGGACGACACCCGCGTGAGGCGCACCGCGGCCGCCCTCGAAGCAAACGGAATTACCGTTCTCCGGGCGCCGGACGCCGCAGAAGCCAAACGGATCGTGCTGGGTCTCATCCCCGACGGATCCCAGGTGCATCACGGCGCCTCGCAATCTCTCGAGCTGTCGGGCATCGCCGAGGAGATCGAGAAATCCGGTCGCTACGAGCCGCTCCGGCCGAGAATCTGGAGCATGGATCGCAAGACGCAGGCCGACGAGATCCGCCGCCTCACCTCTGCGCCCGACGTCATGCTCGGCAGCGTGCATGCGGTCACCGAGAGTGGATCGCTGCTCGCGGTCTCGGCCAGTGGCAGCCAGCTCGGCCCCTACGTCACCGGTGCGGGGCGACTTATCCTCGTCGTGGGGACGCAGAAGATCGTGTCCGACCTCGAGGAGGGTCTCCGCCGCATCGACGAGTACGTCTTCCCGCTCGAGGATGCCCGCGCCCAGGCGGCGTATGGCGTGCACAGCGGCGTCAACAAGGTCCTCATCATCAACCGCGAGATCGTGCCCGGCCGCATCACCGTCGTCTTCGTTGACGAGGTCCTCGGCTTCTAGCGCCAGCCGACGGAGGAATCCACCATGGCCACCCAAATCGAATCGACGCTGGGTGTCGGCATCATCGGTGTTAGCCCCGTCCGGGGCTGGGCCGCCACCGCCCACATCCCGGCACTGCACGCGCTGCCAAACTACGAGATTCGGGCACTCAGCGGGCACAGCGCGGAATCCGCGCGCGCAGCGGGCGAAGCGTTCGGGGTCAGCGCGGTGTTCTCAGACCCCAAGCAGCTGGTGAGCCAACCCGACATCGATGTGGTCGCGGTTACGGTCAAGGTCCCGCACCACCGAGAGCTCGTCTCCGCCGCACTTGCCGCCGGCAAGGCCGTCTACTGCGAGTGGCCCCTTGGCCGCGACCTCGACGACGCGCGAGCGATGGCCGCACTCGCCGCCAAGCAGGGGGTGCGCACGGTCGTCGGGTTGCAGGCCCGCCAGGCCCCGGCGATCGAGTTCGTTCGAGAGCTGCTCCGCGACGGATACGTCGGTGAGGTCCTGTCAACGACCATGGTCGGGCTGTCGGTCCCGGGCGACGTGATCGTCCAGCCCAACGCGTACATGCTCGACAAGACAAACGGGGCCAACGTGCTGACGATCGCCGTCGGCCACAGCCTGGACATACTCAACTACGTACTGGGCGAGTTCGCCGACCTGTCGGCCGTCTCGAATCTCCGCAGGCCGCTCATCACCATCGAGGAGACCGGGGAGCAGATCGTGAAAACGGCGGCCGACCAAATCGCGGTGATCGGCACCCTGACGTCCGGCGCGATCGCCAGCGTGCATGTCCGTGAGGCCGTGGCGGGTGGTACCGGGTTCCTGTGGGAAATCAATGGAACCGACGGAACGCTTCGTATAACCGCTGACGCAGCATACCCCGAAATCTATCCCTTGACCGTCGCGGGAGCACACGGGCGGAGCGAGCCCGCCGAGCTTGCTGTCCCGGCGACGCTGACGCAGAAATGGCCCGCGCTCACCCGCCTGCAAGGAGCGCCCGCCTACAACGTCGGGCGTGCCTACGCCGCGTTCGCGGCAGACATCGAGAACGGGACTCACACCGTTCCGGACTTCGCGGACGCCGTCCGGCGCCACGAGGTCATCGCGGCCATCGAGAGGTCCGCGGCATCAGGGGAACGCTTGAAGGTGTAGCCCGTGCGCCGAGCCGAGTAGCAGAGCCTCGAGAAGGCGCTTGCGCCGCTCGATGCAGACGGCGGTCAGGCACTACGCCGACCTGCGAACGACACGAGGTCCGAAGGCGTTCATTTCCCCGGTCAACAGAAAGCCGACGCCAGGCTCGTCGTGTCTCAGAGACCGCACGGATCGGCAGGGGGGCCTGCGCGCCAGACGGTCAGGGCCACACAACGAACAGCGCCAGAACCGTGCCGTACGCCAAACGGGTCAGGAAGCTTGTCGTGACCGCAGCGGATCTGAGCCCTTCCGACCAGGGGCTGCCAGCCGTGGCCCGCCTGTGGATAGCGAGCGTGATGGCGAACAGGGCGATGCCATATCCGGGTCCCAAGATCCAGGGCAAAAGCCCGGACGGGAACAGGGGAAGGACCAACACGAAGACGACGCCTAGGACCAGCCCGTGGAGGAAGTGGAGCCCGAGCCCTGGGAGCAGAACGGCGTCCGCAGGCCGCCTGAGAATCCTCGAAGCCATCCTCTGATTCACCTGCCAATCGAGGAGGCCTTCGATCCCCCAACGAAACCGCACAGGGAGTTCCACGAGGGTCATCGCTCCCGTGGCCGCGAGGCCCGCGGCGAGCCCCCGCACGATCACGAGGACGTCCATGGTCTCACATTGCCAGGCCGTCAGGTCGGCGTGAGGCCTCGGCGCCGAGGCGACGCGGAGCGCCTCGAATCGGTTCCTCGCACGTCGAAGCCACTTTCGGACATCGAGTTACGACCTATAATCATCCCTGCATGGACTTGCTCCGCGCACCTTCCCCGTGGTCTCACAAGGCCCAATCCACCCGACCTAGGCGCGATACGCAGCGGGACACGCCGTCATAGGAGAATAGCGGACCCTGAGGGATTCGTGTGTTCTCCATATGGACATGTCAACGTCTGACAGAACAGCGGACCAATCGAGGTACGCGAAGAGCAGTAGGTCGTCCCGTCCCAACATGCTCCCTTGGGAGGTCACAGGCATTGGCGGGAACGAGGGCTTCAACGACATGATCCGAACAGAAGCGTCCGTAGCTGTCTTCGAAGTGCTTTGTCTCGACCTCCTGGCTGAATCGAAAATCTTGCCCCTCGCGCGACGTCCCTCGGTACGTCCGTTTGGTTGTCCCGTGGAGGCCACAATGACTCCCAAACTTGATAACGGCGCCGCAAGTCTGAACCGAGCGACTAGCATCCCAACGGATCAGTAAGGCACTCCGCCATGAAAGCAGAGACCGAGAACGACCGCCCAGTGCTCGGTAAGACCGAGAACGACCGCACAGTGCTCGGTAAGACCGAGAACGACCGCACAGTGCTCAACAATTTGTTCGGATTGGAAGAGGGGACATGCTACCTCGTTCGGGGGAAAAAGGCCGAAACGAGCTACCTGCTCTTCCAAGCCATTGTGGAACAGGGGACTCCTGGCCTTTGCATTACGACGAGGTACCCGGAGAAAGTGCGTTTGCGGTACCGTCTCGCCTCCTTTCCGGTCTGGTGGATTTCCTTCGTCCCAGGGGATCAACACTACGCCCCAACCGCGATCGGCGTCCTTGCGAAGGTGATCGAGGGCTTCGTCGACGAGAACCCAGCCGGCTGCGTTGTACTCCTGGACGGTGTTGAATCGATCATGAACAACATCGGGTTCGACAAGGACATGCTCTTCGTCGAGCATCTGAACGAGTACATGATGTCGCGGAAAGCGATCGTCCTCTTCACCGTGGATCCGGAGTGTTTCAAGCTATCCGAATTCGCCCGCCTCGAGAGATCCCTCGAAAGCATCGACGAACCGCAGTTGCGTCAAGCCCTGGACAACCCGGAACACTATCCTCGAACTGGAATCCGCTGACTGACGCGGACCCAAACATGAACGAACGGTCTCCCGGTGGCGGGACGAAGTGAAGGGATACCACCTCAGCCGTCCACCTCGCCGAGGAACGCATCCTTCGCCGCCCGCAGGTGATGGATTCACCCAAGGATGCCCTTGCGCGAATCAAACGCGGCTTCGCGGGGCCCTTGATTGACCGCGATTCGCATGGGAAAGAGCGCCGTCGTGCGGATTCGCTCTGTACGAGGCAATTTGGGCCAGTTCCGTCCTATGGATTCAAGGACGCGGGCATCGAGGCGACTACCGTGTCCTTCAACGTACGCACGAGCAAATCCTGATGGACCGGTTCGAGGCCCGTGACCACAAGGAAGGCAGCGTCATCGAGATTTCTGCGAAGCGGTTGCGCCATTCAATGCAGACGGCGGTCCGGCACTACCGGACCTGCGGACCAGCAGAGGTCAGAAGGCGGCGCAAGACGCTTGGGAGACGCCGATCGTCAAGGTCAGTGATCGTCGCGACTAGGCGTCGGCAAAACGTCAGACACGGACCCACCGAAAACCATGACCCCCTCGGACACGTCGCCATGGAGGAGCAGCGGACCCGGAGGGATTCGAACCCTCGACAGCCGGATTAGAAATCCGGTGCCCTATCCGTGCTAGGCGACGGGTCCGGTCTCAGGGACAGAACGGCAATCTTAATAACCCATCGACCCCGCACTCCGAGAACCGTTATCTAGCCCGGCCCATCCTTCCGATCCGGAGTTTTGACACCATCAAGGTCGTCCTCCTCGGAGCCGGCGCGATTTGCTCCGTCGTCGCCACACTCCTCGCGAAGAGCCCGAACGAATCGGGGGCGTGGGTCGGGGGCTCTCCGTGCCGCGCTTATACCTCTAAGTAGAGGTATATTACCGGCCGAGCCCAGGTGGGGACCGCGGTCTCACTTCCCGTGCAGTGCGGCTACGCGGAGAGGTCCTCGATGCGGTGTTGGCCCGCGTACACGTTGAATCGCTCGCCGCGCGCGAATCCGACGAGCGTCATCCCGAACTCGTTCGCCAGGGTGACCGCCAAGCTGGAGGGCGCTCCGACCGCTATGACGAACGGCGCGCCAGCCACCGCGGCCTTCTGCATGATCTCGAAGCTCGCGCGGCCGCTCACGGCAAGGATCCGGTCCGACAACGGGACGCGGTCCGAGAGGAACTGCTCCCCGACGACCTTGTCGACCGCATTGTGCCGGCCGACGTCCTCTCGAATGCTCACGCGGCGGCCGGCGGCTTCGAACAGCCCAGCGGCGTGAATCCCGCCCGTCTGCGAGAACAACGTCTGACCTGTCCGGAGGCGCTCCGGGATCGCCGCGATCGTCTCGGCGGTGGCGAGAGGCCGGTCCTTCGGAATCGGATGGCGGGCGGCGACGCGGACCGCTTCCAGGGACGTCTTGCCGCAGACGCCGCAGCTGGACGACATGTAGAAATGGCGGCTCAATCGGTCCGCGTTGAACTCGATTTCGGGCCGGAGGACCGCGCTCACGATGTTGTACTCCTGCGCGATGCCGGCGTCCGTGCAGTACTCGATCCGCACGAGGTCCCGTTTCCGGGCGACGATCCCCTCCGTCAGGAGGAATCCGGCCGCGAGCTCGAAGTCGTTCCCCGGAGTCCGCATCGTGACCGCTAGGGAAGTCGTGGCGCGGCGTTTCCCGCCGTGCTCCACGCGGATTTCTAGCGGCTCTTCGGCGGCGAGCCGGTCCTCTTCCTCGACGAGGCTCCCAGGGCTTCGCTTCCAGACGTCCGCGGTCGCCGTGGGGCCGGGGCGGTTCACGGGCCCTCCGGAGGTGTCGAGGGCCGGGTGATCTGCACGAGGGCGTTGTAGTCGGGCATCTCGCACGCGGGATCGACGACGCCACGGCGGATCAGGACGTTGCCCTCGGGCCAGTAGATCTGGACGTTCCGCGGTCGGATCGGCGCGATCCGGACGGGGCCCCGCAGCGATCCGAGCGGGTTCGAGACGAGGACTTCGTCGCCTTCATGGATGCCGAGCGCGTTCGCGTCGTCGGCGGACATGAGGACGTCTCGGCGCGCCGCACCCAACAAGAAGTCGACGTCGCCGTGAATCATCGAGTTGAACTGCTTCCCGCGTCGCGTGCTCAGCAGGAACTGCCCCTCCGGGATGTCCGCATCCGGCAGGCCGACCGTCGTGAAGCGCGCCCTTCCGTCCGGCGTCGGGAAGACGCCTCCCTCGCAGAGGCGCGGGCCGCTGTACTGAAAGGCGTCTCCCTTGGCCGCGAGGTTCTGGATGCCGTCGTACGTCGGGATCGCCCGGGCGATCTCCGCACGGATGGCGGCGGCGTCCTTGAAATGGATGAGCCGCGTGGCGTTCGGGATGGCGCGCTCGGCGAGGCCCATGAAGATCTCCCACTCCGCTCGCGCCTCGCCCACCCTTCGGCGGGGGATCTGCGGCGAGAAGTACACGCGGCGCTCCGTGGACGTCTCCGTGCCTCCGCCGGGCTGCTCGTACCGGGTCTGCGCGGGGAACAGGAGGACCTTCTCCGCGGGGTCGACGAGCATCGACGACGTGACGACGAGGTCTTGGTGGATCCGGAGGGGGATGCGCCCGAGCGCCTCGCGGACGTACTCCGGCTCCGGGAGCGTCTCGAGGAAGTTGCCTCCCGCCTGGTACAGGATGTCGAGGAGGCCCTCGTGCGCGGCGTCGATCATCCCGACCGCCGTCATGCCGGGGATCGTCGGCGGCCGGAAGCCCCAGATCCCCGCGAACCGGTCCGCGTTCTCGTCGTCCACGGGGAAGCCGAGTCCGAACGCCGCGGGCTGCGCCCCCATCTCCGAGCCGCCCTGGACGCCGCTGTGTCCCCGGATCGGCATGAGGCCGCACTTCTCCCGCCCGACGAAGCCGCGCGCCAGGGCGAGGTTCACGATCGCCTTGACGTTGTCCACGCCAAAGCGGTGGTGCGTGATCCCCATGCTCCACACGAAGACCGCGGAGCGCGCCTCGTGGTACATCCGCGCGAAATCGAGCATCCGCTCCCGAGAGACCCCCGCCTGCCGTTCGAGCTCTTCCCACGGTTGCGCCGCGAGCTGCACCCGCAAGGCGTAGAAGCCGCTCGTGTGCTTCTCGACGAATTCCTCATCGAGCCAGTCGTTCTCGAGGAGGTGCTTCAGGACCCCGGTGATGAAGGCGATGTCGCCCCCCGTGTGGACCGTGAAGAATTCGTCGGCGAAGTGCGTGCCGAACAGGGCGCTTCGCGGGACCGACGGCACCCAGTACCGTTCGAGGCCGGGCTCCCGCATCGGATTCACGACCGCGACTTTCGTGCCCTGCTCCTTCGCGTAGTACAGGTACTTCATCGTCACGGGCTGGTTGTTCGGGACGTCGGAGCCGAAGAAGACGATCAGATCGGTCCCGATCCAGTCCTTGTAGGAGCACGTCGAGGCGGCGACGCCGAGCGTCTCCTTGAGCCCGGTCGTGCTCGGCGAGTGGCACGGCCGGCTCGAGTTATCGATGTGGTTCGTCCCGATGAAACGGGCGACCTTGTTCGCGACGTAGTACGATTCGTTGGTCATTCCGCGGGAGGTGATGAAGAACGCGATCCGGTCCGGAGTCGTCGCTCGGATGCCCGTTGCCGCGGTCTGCAGCGCCTCGTCCCACGTGATCCGGCGGAAGCCCCGGTCGCCCCGGTCGCGGACCATCGGAAAGGCGAGTCGGCCGAGCCCCCGCAGCTCCTGCGAGGACTTCGTCCGCAGCGGCTCGACGTCCTTCAGCACCCGCGTCCGCAGGCGTCCCATCGTGTTCAGCGGCAGGAGGTCCAGGCGCACCGTGCAGAGGTGGATCCCTTCCATCGTGAAGTCGCGGAGGCCCGTCGTGCCCAGGGCGCAACCGTCGCACACCCCGTTTCGAAGGATCCGCGTGGCGAGCAGCGGCCGCCGTTTGTTGTCCCACGCCGATCGCAGGACTTCGCGGTAGTTGTGTGGCTTCACGAAGCCGAGGCCGAAGGGGACCGGGCTCACGCGCCGCATGGTCGTCCGTCGCCCCGGAGACGCCACGTGCCTGGGAAGCGCATGCGGTTTATCTTATCTTCCCCCTGCGAATCACACCGACGACGGACCCCTTTTCAAATCCCGAAGCCATCCCGTGCCCCATGGACACGGCCCTCATCCTCGCGGGCGGGGAATCCGCCCGATTCGGAAGGCCGAAGGCCCTCGTGGACGTCGGCGGCAAACCGATGGTGTCTCGGGTGTTCGACGCCGTCCAACCCCTCGCCGGGGAAGTCATCGTGGCGGTCGCTGACGCGGGCATGGCGGCCGCGATGAAACCCACGGTACCCTTAGTGAAATTCGCGGTCGACCGCCGGCGCGGGGTGGGCCCGATCGAAGGACTTGCTCGCGGCTTCAGCGTCGCGCTCGGAGATCGGGTCCTCGTCGCACCCTGCGACGCTCCCCTGTTGCGCGCCGAAATGTATCGACTGCTGCTCACGGACCTCGGAGACCATGACGTAGCCGTGCCCCGGTTGGACGTCCTCGATCCGGTTCGAGCCGTCTACCGGAAGACCGCGGTCCTGCGGATTCTCGCGAAGGCAACGGAGCCGGTGCCGTCCCCGTCGGCCCTGGTCGATCGACTCGACGCGGTCTTCGTGAGCGAAGAGCGGTTGCGGTCTGTCGATCCGCGACTCGACTCGTTCCTCGATGTGAACACGCACGCGGACCTGGACCAAGCCCTCCGGAGGATGAAGACACCCGCGGACTAGCACAGCGGGGCAAGGTCTGCGAAGGCTATGGTCGTCGGAGCCCTCGGAACAGACTCAGGACGGCCTTGCGGTGCTCCCCACGCCGGATTTCTTTGGCCTTTAGGAGTTCCTCGATCTTTTCAGGCGTGTATTCGCGGAACGTGGCGTCATCCATCGCCGCAAGCCGATCCAGCTCGCCGGCGTCGAGCCAGACCCCGTTGCAGTCGAGGCACACGTCCACGCGGATGTCCTCGATGTCCTCGCCATCCATCAGGCCGCCGCAGTTCGGGCAAACGAGCTGGCTGTCGGAATCGAGGCCCAGTTTTTTCGTGAGTAGTCTGTTCAGACTCCGGCTGCCTGTCAACGTCCGGATTTCCCCTCGGTCGAGGAACAGCCCACCGCAAGTCGGGCACACGTCCGTCTCCACGGTCCGGAGGTGCGTTTGCCGCGGTTCCTTCCGTAAGGGAGTCCAATCTTTGGGGCACTCCCGCGCCTCGCGGATCTTCTTGGTCACGGGCCTCATGACGGAGACGTTGGCGGAAGAGGCTTTCGCCTCGTGGGTCAGGTCAACCGAACATTCCGCGCGACGGGGGCGACCGTCTGCACGTAGCCTTTCGGCTCCGTGTTGGCGAAGATGTCCTGGAGGAGCTTCGCCCGATCCTTCTCCGGCACCCCATCGAGGAACTTCCGCTTCTTGCTGGTCTTCTCCCACTCGCGGAACTCTTCCTGCTTCGAGACGTACAGGGACTTGACCGTGTTCTGCACGAATCGCGTCCCGCCCGCGCTGACGGCGTCCGGATCATAGTCCCGCTGGACGAACTCGATGAAGAACCACTCGTCGTCGAACAATTCGCGCGTGAAGGCCTGGAGGAGCGGCCCGAAGGAATCTTTGTCCTTGTAGATGGGCGTGAGGAACTCGCCCCCCTTCGACTCGAGATGCGCCTTCAGCTTGGCGAGGTCCGTCGTCCGGAGCGCGAGGTGCTGCATGTACGTGTGCGCATCCTTCTGCGGCTGGCCCGCGAACCCGTAGACGAACGGCGCCTGCGCATGGGAGACCTCGTTGGGGGCGCTCAGCCCCATGACCACTGCGAGACATTCACCCGTCAAGCCGCTCCGGCACGCGAACGTAGCCATGGCGGTCTTCTCCTCGCCAACGCGTTCGGTCTCGTACACGCCGACGTAGCCGCTGTTCAGGAGGAAGTCGCGCAGGGCACGGTAGGTGTTCAGGTCGCGGCAGAGGACGGTCTTGTGGTCCACCTTGAGTTTCATGAACGGGGGAGCGGGCATTCCGTCACCGGCCTCGGAGGGGAAACTGGGGCGATAACCCTTTCGTGGCACGAGGTCGCACGGAGTGTGACGCCGTCGAGTGTGCTCCGAACTAGCCCCCTCCGATGCGCATTGAAGGCGACCTCGCGGGGGGCTCGAGTCTCGCGTGTCCGCGCATCGAGGAACGAAAGTAATGCGATGATCACGTCCGCGCGATGGAGTTCGCCAAGACGCCGATTCCCTCGATTTCGATCTCGACTCGGTCTCCGGGCATCAGGTACCTCGCCCGGTCGCCTCGCTCAAACTCGCAGCCGCCTGGAATCGTCCCGCTCCCCCACACCTCGCCTGCTTGGATCGGTTGGAAACGCGAGGCGAACTCGACCATCTCGGGGAACGACCACAAGGCGCGCGGACCTTCCTTCGCCCACGGGTTCTCGAAGACCATGTTGCGATAGCGGTCGCGCAGCCGCTCCTCATTGTTCACGCGGACCACAACGGCTTGGTCCCGCAGCTCCCCGAACTCGTCGCGGGTCACGATGGCGGGTCCGAGGGCGTTCGCCCAGTCCTTTCCCGGAGCGGGACCCATCCCGATCTTCCCGGCCGTAACTTGGATGTCACGCGCCGAGAAGTCGTTGAAAATCGTGACGCCGAACAGATGCGCAGGGGCCCTCATCGCATCGATCTCCCGACCGCCCTTGCCCAGGACGAAACCGATTTCTGCCTCGTAGTCCATCTTCGGCGAGAGGATGAGCCGGGGCGTCTTGCCGTCGAACATCTCGTAGCGCATCGGCCCGACCTCTTCCCCCGTCCCGACGATGTTCAGGTGGTTTCCATTGTAGTAGCCGGGCATCCAGTTCCATTCCGGCGGGATCGACGTCCACGCGGCCGCCCGTGTGCGGGCCACATGGGCACGGAACGCAAGGAAGTCTCGCAGGAGGCGGGGCAGGATCGGCGGATGGATCCGGACGTCGGGGGGTCGGAAGGCCCACGGAGGCGGATCCGACACGATCCGTTCGGCCTCAGAGAGGATTCGATGGGCGCGGTCCCAGATGTCCCCGGTCAGGTCCGGACAGGCGTCGATGAACCCGAGGGTGTCCGACGGGATGGCGGCGTCGGCTGCCGAGAGGTCTGCGATCCACTCCCAGCGGTCCCAGGGCCCGACGACGGCTCCGAGTCGGGGAGCGGAGCCGCCGCGGGAGAAGGTGACGAGCTTCATCGGCGCGGGCCTTCCGCGAATTCCCTCCAGGACACCGGGGGCGAATTCGTCGCGACGCACTCCGGACACGAGGCGGGCGGATAGAGCGGCACGTCGACCTGGAGCGTGCTGTAGAAGCGCGGGCCAAACCGCTCCTCCGTTTGGCGGACGAGGTCGGTGGCGCCCTTGACAAAGACCGCGGCCGAGACGACCTCCGCTCCGAGGCGCGTCACGAACTGCGGGAGGCGCAGGCCGACGCACCGCCCTTGGAGGCTCACGCCGTTGAAGGCGAGGACCTTCGAGTTCGAGGGCACCCATCCTTCGACGAGCGCGTTGCCAAAGCGTCCGCTCGGCCGGTATTCCCAGTAGGCCACGGGCCGACGCAGGCGCTGGGCGAACGCCTCGGCGAGCGGACGCACGGCCGGCTGAGCCGGCGCGAAGACCAGGTCGACGTCGATTCCCTCCCTCAACGCCCAGGCCGCCATGTCGTCCGCGATCGCGTCGACGAACGGCGCGTACGCGGTGACCGGCTCGATTGCGAAGAAGCCCCGCGTGTGATTGCCATCCTCGTCCGCGGGGTACACGAAGTGACCCTCCGCGGTGGACGGTCGGGAGACGTCGAGGATCTCCTCGAGGAATTGCGGCTTGAACGTGGGCGACACGAGTCGGATCGGGAGCGGCGGCATCGGTATCAACCCCTCACGCGGACGGCGATTCCCAGCCTTCGCCTTTCGGCGCGTGCACGCGGCTCTCGTCCCAGCTCAGGACGTACTCCGGGTCCCGGAACGCGTAGCCGTGGGTCGTGATGCGCATGCTCTCGAAGTAGGTATCGAGCATGACCGCGAGGCGGCCTTGCAATTTTCCGCGGCCGGCGAGGGACTTCTGCGCCGCGTTGCCTTGCGGACTGTGCGGCGTCGCGCCCGGATGGAATGTGAACGAGCCTTCCTCGACGACGCCCTCCCGCGCTCCGTAGAACGGATTGCAGAAGAACATGAGCTCGTCGGAGTCGACGTTGAAGTGGGCGTACGGCGCGGGGACCTCCTGCGGATGCCATCCGGCCATGACGGGCACGAACGAACAGAGGGAGAAGCCGCTGTGCGGCACGTTGCCCGCCTGGAACGTCTGGTGCATCGGCGGCGCCGTGTGGATCTCCCGCGCGATCCCGTGGTGGCTCTTGATGTCGAAGACGTACGGATAGAGGGCGCCCTCCCAGCCCGCAAGGTCGAACGGATGGTGGCCGAGCGTGAGCCGCGTGACCTTGCCGCCGGTGTGTCTCACGTCGATTGGGAATTCGCCGCGCTCGTCCTGGAACGGCGGTAGGACCGGCGTCTCGATCTCCGTCTCCACGACGGGCGACATCAGGGTGGCCTGGCCTTCCTTATTGAAATAGTGGGGCGCGAAGTTGACCGGATAGATCGACTCGACGAGGAGGAACCATGCCTTCGGCGACGTCAGCTCGACGCGGTACGTCGTGCCCTTCGGAATCACGACGTAGACGTCCTTGCGGAACGTCAGGTCGCCGTACTCCGACCGCACGACGCCCTCGCCTTCCTGCACGAAATAGACCTCGTGCCGCTCGCCGTTCCGAAAGAACGTGTCCGGCGGCATCGACTCCGCGGGCTTTGAGATCGACAGCGTCGTGCGCGGGCCGTGGACGACCGGCTTGCGGGAGCGGATCGCGTCTCTCTCGAAGGGCATGCGGCCCGTGTAGATGTGGTATGGCTGGAGCACGTCGGCCTCGGGAGGGAACTCTGGGACGAGATCGAAGTCCCCCTTGCGCGGGGGCTGGACCTGCTCCGTCGGATAGAACCGGACGTGGACCTTCCGCGACCAGGCGCCGCTGAAACCGTAGCTGCCATGGATCTCCTCCCTCGCGAGGACGTCGGGGATCGCATAGAATTCCGTGTGCGGTGTCGGCGGGAGCGTCCCCTTCTTGACGATCATCACCATGGCCGCCTCCCCCTCGGGGGGATATCGGCGCGCGCCGACTTAAACCCGCGCGGCTCATCCTGCGCGATGGGCCTGCGCGTACCGGATGCCGCCGCCCGCGAGGAGGACCTCACGCTGGTGTGGCCTCAGGTCAACCCGGACCGCCGTCCGCGTGCCGCGGGTCAGGTCCTCCACCTCGGCGTCGCGCTCGCCGCGGATCGCGGCGAAGACGTTCGTGATCCGCAGTCGGTCGCCCGCCCCGATCGCATCGTACCCCGTCGGATCCGCGAAGGTGACCGGCGGGATGCCCGAGTTCACGAGGTTGTCCAGGTGGATCCGGGCGAAGCTCTTCGCGAGGACCAGTCGCACGCCGAGGAACATCGGGGCGACGGCCGCATGCTCCCGGGAGGACCCTTGGCCGTAGTTCTCGCCGGCGACGATGAAGCCGCCGCCTCCCTTCTTCGCCCGCGCCGGAAACGTCGGGTCGACGTACTCGAAGACGTGTTGCGCCATTGCGGGGATGTTCGACCGCAGCGGGAGCACCTTCGCGCCGGCCGGCATGATGTGGTCCGTCGAGATGTTGTCGCCGAGCCGGATCAGGACCTCGCCATCGAGCGTGTCCGGTGGCGGCTGCGCGACCGGGAGCGGCGCGATATTCGGGCCCCGGATGACTTGGACCGACGCCCGGTCGTTCGGCGGCCATTCGAACCCGGACGTGTCGATGGGATACTTCGTCGGCTCCTTGACGATCGGAGCCTCCCCGAGGTCCCGCGGATCCGCGATCTCGCCTCGCACAGCGGTGGCTGCCGCCGTCTCGGGGCTGCACAGGTAGACGAGATCGTCCGCGGTCCCGCTGCGCCCCTCGAAGTTGCGGTTGAACGTCCGGACGGACGCCCCTTTCGTCGGCGGCGCGAAGCCCATGCCGATGCACGGCCCGCACGCGACCTCGAGTTCCCGGACGCCCGCCTTGATGAGTTTCGTCATGAGGCCGCTCGTCAGCATCAAGAGGAGCGTCTGGCGGGAGCCCGGCGAGACGGCCATCGAGATCCCGGGGGCCACACGCTTCCCGTCGAGGGCGTGCGCGACCACGCCTAGGTCTCGGAACGACGAGTTCACGCTGCTCCCCACCGCGACCTGGGCGACGTCCGTCCCCGCGACTTCTCGGACCGGCCTCACGTTATCCGGACTCGACGGGCAGGCGATGAGCGGTTCGATTTCGCCCAAGTCGACGTCCACGGTGTCATCGTACGCCGCGTCCCCTTCCGCCGCCAGCGGCCGGAACTCCTTCGAGCGCTCCTGCGCCGCGAGAAACTGCTTCGTCATCGTGTCTGCCGGGAATACGGACGCGGTCGCGCCGAGCTCGGTTCCCATGTTCGCGATCGTCCCCCGGGACGGGACGGTCAGTTCCTTCAGCCCCGGGCCGGTGTACTCGAGGACCTTGTTCTTCCCCCACTTCACGTCGAACCGGCGCAGGAGCTCGAGGATCACGTCCTTCGCGCTCACCCAGGGCCTGAATTCGCCGGTCAGCTTGACGTTGACGACCTCAGGCATCGTGAGTCGATACGGTTCCCCCGCCATCGCGCTCGCCACTTCGAAACCGCCGGCCCCGATCGCCAGCATCCCGCAAGCGCCCGCGTGGGGCGTGTGGGAGTCGCATCCGAGCATTGTCTCCCCCGGCACATCGAACCGTTCCATGTGGGCCCAGTGGCTGATCCCGTTGCCGGGTCCCGAGAAGAGGGCTCCGTACCGTTGACATACGCTCCGAAGGAAGCGGTGGTCGTCCGCGCTCTCGAATCCGGTCTGTAGGATGTTGTGGTCCACATACTGGGTCGCCTGCCGGATCGCGACGCCGTCCCGGCCCATCTGTTCGAATTCGAGCCACGCGAGCGTGCCCGTCGCGTCCTGGAGGAGCGTTTGGTCCATCCGGATGGCGATCTCCTCGCCGGCCTGCATCTTGCCATCGGCGAGGTGCGACTTGACGAGCTTGTGGGTCAGCGTCTCTCCGGACATGTCCCGCCTCGTCCGTGCGGATGACGGCTCCCGTTCATGAGCCTTCCCACCCACTCGGCCGCCGCGCCTCTATCGGTTCACGGACGACATGTCGGCGTAGCGGTCCCCGGCGGCGGCCCCTTTCGGGAATGCCGCGTCAATCCGTTCGAGGTCCGACCGCGTGAGGTGCACGTCGACGGCGCGGACGTTCTCCTCGAGATACCTGCGCTGCTTCGTCCCGGGGATCGGGACGATGTCGTCCCCCTGGCGCAGGAGCCAGGCGAGTGCCAGCTGCCCCGAGGTCACCCGTTTCTCCGCCGCAATTTCGCGGATCCGCTCGACGAGTTCTTGGTTCCGGTGGAAGTTGTCACGTTGAAAGCGAGGAAGGGACCGTCGGAAGTCGTCGGCGTCGAGTTCGTCCGGAGATTGAATCGTCCCCGTGAAGAATCCGCGGCCTAGAGGACTGAACGCGACGAACCCGATGCCGAGCTCCCGCACGGTGGACAGGATCTCCCCTTCCGGGTCGCGGGTCCAGAGCGAATACTCGGATTGGAGCGCCGAAATCGGATGGACCGCATGGGCCCGCCGGATCGTCTTCGACGACGCCTCAGAGAGGCCCAGGTATCGAACCTTGCCCTCGTCGACGAGCTCGGCCATGGCGGCGACCGTCTCCTCGATCGGCGTCTTCGGGTCGACCCGGTGGAGGTAATAGAGGTCGATCGTGTCGACGCCAAGCCGCTCGAGCGAAGCGTGACACGCCTCTCGGACGTGCGCCGGGCTGCCGTCCAGGCTGCGGCTGCCTGGTTCGCTTGAGCGAACGAGGCCGAATTTCGTGGCCAACACGACCTCGTCGCGGCGGCCCGCAATCGCCCGGCCAACGAGCTTCTCGTTCGTGAAGGGACCATACACGTCGGCGGTATCGAGAAAATTCACCCCGAGCTCCAGCGCACGATGAATCGTGTGGATCGCCTCGGCCTCGTCCGGCTGTCCGTAGACCTTGGACATGCCCATGCAGCCCAACCCGATTTCGGAGACCTTGAGGCCTTGCCGTCCCAGCGTGCGCGTTTTCATGACTCGTAGCCCCCTATGAAGGTCCGCCGAAAAGCCGCCGTTTGGGAAAAGGTTGACGCCGCTCGTGACGTGCGCGCGGGAAACCGTTCATCGATCCGAACAAGGAGATCCCGAAATCGTAGGCCGAGCGTCTCCGGTCACTCGCCGCCCGAGACGAAGACCGTCTCCGCGGTCACGAAATCGTTCTCGATGAGGAACCGGACCACGTGGGCGATCTCTTCTGGCTTTGCCATGCGGCCGAGCGGGATGTGCGCCACCCGTTCCGCGAGGTTCGGAATCCCCCGTCGGACCATTTCCGTGTCCGTGAGGCCCGGGGCGACCGCGGCGACCCGGACGTTGGCGTGCGCCACCTCGAGGCCCAGCGCCCGCGTGAGCCCGAGGAGCGCCGCCTTTGCGGCCGCGTAGTGGGCGCGGCCCGGACCGGGCGGACGCACCGCCGCGAATGAGGCGATGTTCACGATGACCCCTCGCTTTCGTTCGATCATCGTCGGCAGCACGTGGCGGATCATGTTGAACGCGCCGAAGACGTGGACGCGGAAGATGGACTCCCAGTCCCGTGGTTCCATCACCGCGGCCTTCTTGAGCTCGAAGATCCCCGCGTTGTTCACCAAGACATCGACGGGTCCGAATCGCTCGACGGCGGACCGCACGATCGTCCGACACGCATCGAAGTCTCCGACGTCCCCCGCGGCGACGAGCACCGGGCCTCGGGCCTGGAGCTCCTTCGCGACGCCCAGCAAGCCCTCGCTTTCCTTCCGCGCGTTCACGACGACCTTCGCGCCATGCTCGGCCAGCAACGAGGCGGTCGCTCGCCCGATGCCGCGCGAGGCTCCCGTGACGATCGCGACCGAATCACGGATCTCCATCGGCCTCTCCCCTGCAGACCGGAATCGGGCCGGGTACTTCAACCCCCCTCAAGGGGGTCGTCCGATGGCGCAAAGGCGCGGACCCCACCGCCTGGATAGACTGCCTCGAGACGCCCCCTCCCGTGCTTGAGATGTCAACGAGCTCGGAGGATGGGGCGGGTCAGACAGGTCGCGCCACCTTCCGCTTTCAGCGAGATCTCGTTCCCCCGGTATGTGCGCACGCGGCACCCGGCGTCTTCGAGCAGTCGCCTCGTGATCGGATTGCCTTCGAGAGTGATGCAGTCCCGCGGGGCCACCGCGAGCACGTTGGGAGCCATCGTCTCGAACTCGTGCTCGGGCACGTCGATGAAGTCGAATCCCCTCTCTCGGAGGTCCGTCCAGAACGGCACCGGCAGCAGGCGCCGGTAGACGACCGCGAGGTCCTCGTCGACGAGGCTAATCAGGGACATTAAATGGAGGCACGCGTCCGGTCCTCGGTGGTAGGGAAGCGGGACCGGCTCGGTGCGTACGCCTGATTCGCCGAGGATCTCGCGAAGTTGCCGGAGCCCATCGGCGTTCGTGCGGAAGCCTCGTCCGACCGCGAGCACGTCGTGGTTCACCCAGAGGAGGTCACCGCCTTCTGCGGTGGCCGGGGCCCGCAGGCTCCCGACGATCGGCACGCCCTCCTTGGCGAGGGCCTTTCCGATCGACGCCTCCTCGCCTCGCCGGAGCTCCTTGCCCATCCGCAACACGATCGCGCCTCGGTCCGTCACGATCGCGGGGTCGTGCACGAAGATCGCATCGGCCCGGCCCGGCTGCGGTTCGGCATCCCTGCGGACGTCGACGCCGGACGCACGCAACAGGGCCACGAGCCCGTCGTGTTCGTTCCGGGCGGCTTCCAGATTCGGCCGTGCCGTGTAGCCCCACGCCTTCGGATCCGCGACTGAGAACGAATCGTCCGGTCGACGGACGAGAACAATTCGCAACGGGTCGGTCATGCTCTGGGATCCGTAGGACGCGGTCACGGCTGTCCGGATGACGAAAACCTGCGGGGCTCTTACGCTTTCCTCCGCGGGGCCGGCTTGGCGGGACGGAGGTCAAACAAATCCTGGCGTTCCCGCGCAGGAGGTCGTTCGTCGACCCGAAGAAGGAGATTCCGAAGTCCTGAGGCGCTCAAGATTCAAGTAGCGCGCCCGCGGTCGCCGCCCGGATGGCGCTCTCCCTCGACACCCGCGTCCCGCTGACCGACGGGACGAAGATGCCGGCCCTCGGGCTCGGGGTGTGGCAGGCCGCATCCGGGAAGGAGACGCAGCGGGCGGTCGCGGCGGCGCTCGAGGCCGGCTACCGACTGATCGACACGGCGAAGCTCTACGGGAACGAGCAGGACGTCGGCTTGGCGGTCCGTGCGAGCAAGATCCCGCGCGACGAGATCTTCATCACGACGAAATTGTGGAACACGGACCACGGATACGAGGCGGCGCTCCGGGCGTTCGAGCGAAGCCGGCGGGAGCTCGACGTCGGCTCAATCGACCTCTACCTCATCCACTGGCCCGTGCCGGAGCTGCGCCTGGAATCGTGGAAGGCGCTGCTCCAACTCAAGGAGAAGGGGCTGGCGCGGTCGATCGGTGTGAGCAACTACACGATTCGCCACCTCGAGGCTCTCCTGGCGTCCTCGCCCAGCCCGCCGTCGGTGAACCAGGTCGAGTTCCATCCGTTCCTCTATCAATCGGATCTGCTCGCGTTCTGCCGGGGCCGCGACATCCAGCTCGAAGCCTACAGCCCGCTCACCCGCGGACATCGACTCGACCATCCCGTAATCAGGGCCCTCGCCGCAGAATACGGACAAACGCCCGCCCAAGTCCTGATCCGTTGGGGACTCCAGCATGGCCTCGTCGTGATCCCGAAGTCGGTCCGACCCGAACGGATCCGCGAGAACGCACAGGTCTTCGATTTCGAGCTCTCGCGGGCCGCGATGGCGCGCCTCGACGCGCTCGACGAGGGGTCCCATGTCGACTGGGACCCGGACGACCAGCCGTAGCGGCTCGACGAGCAGGCTTTACGCGTCGCGGCCGTTCCCGGGGCGTGGTGCGCCGACGGTACGAGCTGCCCGGAGACCTGGAACCGGCCTCCCTCGAGACGCGACGCGCATTCTATCGCGATCGGATGGACTACGGGGCGGCGGAGCGCTGGATGGCCCGGCCCCCCGGAGACCGGGCATACGCGCTCATCGTGGGCCGTCATTCGGGGATCTACCCGCGGCGCTTCCGGTCCCTGAAGAACGTGCCGCTCATCGTGGACGACGTGCGGGGCCCGAGGGGCTTGCGTCCGTTCCTGACGAAGTACCTGCCCGAAGGCGTGTACTACGACCGGAATGTCTATTCCTCTCTGGTCGACGCACGCGAGGCGGGCATCGACTATGCGCATGCGTGGCGCAGCCGCTACTTTCTCGGCCAGGAGCTCGCCTTCGACCTCGATCCGGAGAACCTCGACTGTCCCGTCCACGGCGACATCGCGGAGAAGATGAGGCGCGGGCAAGGCCTGTCGTTCTGCGATTGGGAGTTCGAGGAAGTGCGGCGGCAGGCGGCGGAACTCCACGATGAGTTGTCGCGGCGATGGACCCGCCTCCGCGTCGTCTACTCGGGACGGGGCTTCCACATCCACGTCTTCGATGCGGACGGCTTCCGCCTGAGTCGGAAGGAGCGGGGGACGATTGCGCGGCGCGTCGCCCGGAGATACGCAGTCGACGAATGGGTCACCTCGGGAGAGATGCGGCTCATCCGTCTGCCCTATTCCCTCCACGGGATGGTCTCTCGAATCGTGGTCCCCGTGGATCGCTCCCGTCTGGAACGGTTCCGTTATGACGACCCTCGGGCCCGACCCCGCAGCGCGCGTCCCTGACTACTTCTTTGCCCGAAGTTCTTTGCGGCCCGCGTAGTAGGCCTTCTTCTTCGCCGCCTTCTTCCCGGCCTTCTTCCGCTTCTTCTGCGCCATCGGCACCGCATGGCCCACGGTGGATTGAAACCTTTGCGCCTCGGGTCGCAAACATTGTATCCCACGGCGATCTTCGGTTTTCCGAGGAGTCCGGAGGAGTGCGAACGGCTGCCACGGCCTTCGATCCACTCGAGCCCTTTGCGAACAAGGAACGCTTAGACGAACTGGTCGAGGAGCTCGGAAAGTTCCGGTACAAGCTCTATGGCTCGATCCCGATCCGATTCCACCGAGGAGGGCCGACGAAGTACGAGTTCGATTTGAACCTCGGGGTGGTCCACTTCACGGAACAGGACTTTCAGAAGCTCAGCGAACTCTTTCAGCGGCTCAACAAGAAGTGGGGCGCGCGGATGACGTTCTGCGTCTACCCGTCGAAGGAGAAGGCGAGGGACATGATCCTCAACGTCCGCGGATCGCCACGTGCGCCCTCGGAGATCGACTGAGGCGACCGTCAAGTCCGTCTGGGCCTACGATTCGGGAACGTACGCGATTCCTTGGATCTCCACCTTCATCCCGAAGAGCAGGTCCGCTCGCACGGTCGCCCGGGCGGGTCTCGGTTCCCGCGGGAAGAACGTCGCGTACACCTCGTTCATCGCCGCGAATTCTCCGAGGTCCTTCAGATAGACCGTCGTCGAGAGGACGTGGTCCATTCCAGATCCGGCCGCCGCCACGACGCCTCGGAAGTTCTCGAGCGTCCGTCGCGTCTGTTCTCGGATGTCGCCGTCGACCACCTTTCCGTCGGGCCCGAGCGGCCCTTGCCCCGCGACGAAAACGAGATCCCGCCACCGCACGCCCCAAGAGAACGGGAGCCCCATCGCGGGCAGGTCCGTCCGCACCGCCTCATGCGTCATGGCCGGCGTATCCGCGTCGACGGGGATAGGGATTCCGTCGTGTCCGCGAGCAACCGCCAGCAGCGTCGGCTTTTTTGGCCGGATTCCGATGACGGGTTCGATGTCGCAATCCGCGTCGGGATTGGTCGCGTTCCGAGGGTTCCGTCCTTGACCTATCTGAAGAGCGTGAAGCGCGGATGGTCGGAGGGGGCGGTTCAGCAGAGCATCCGACGGATCGTGGGCGAGAACGTGCTGTGCTCGATGTCGACGATTCGACCTCGGAACGGGGCGCACATCAACACCGCGTACTTCTGTTATTCCCCCGCAATGGAAATCTTCTTCCTTTCGGACGCCAGCTCGACGCACTGCCGCAACCTCGATCGGAATCCGTCGATGGCCGTGGCGGTGTTCCGCTCGACGCAGGTTTGGGGCAGGCCCGACCGCGGACTCCAGCTCTTCGGAACGTGCCATCAGGCTGTGGGTCCCCTTGCGCGGCGGGCGGAACGGCTTTACGGCCAGCGGTTCCCCCGCTACGCCCGAAACGTCGCGATGACATCCGGCGCGTCGAAGCGCGGGGCCGATCAGCTTCGGTCCTATCGCTTTTATCGGTTCGTGCCGAGGACGGTCAAGATCCTGGACGAACGGGTGTTCGGGGGCGCCGTGTTCGTGATCGTGTCGGTGCCGAAGCCATGAGGTCGGGCGTTCACGTCATATCGATTCGCCGAGGCGCTTCAGGACGAGCATCGCGCGCAGCGTGACCATCTTGCTCGGTTCTCCCGGTTTCTCGAGCGCGAACGGAGTCGGCAGACCTTTCGTGTACCACTTGGCCACTTTGGCATCGAGGTCGGGATGGACCGCGTCGAGGTTCCATCGGCCGTCCGCCCGCCGCTTCTCTTTGAGGAGCGACACGGCGGCGCGCATGCGCGGATCTGCGCCGTAGCCGAGGGAGGTCATGAAGTCAAGGCCGACCAGGATGTCGTAGTAGTAGTGGATCGGATAGTGGAAGCGATACCAGGGCTCGTAGCGGGAACCCTGCTTGTGCAGCTCCCGCTGAAGGTAGAACTCGGCCGCGTCCTCGACCGCGCGCTTCATCCCCTCTGTCCACTTCTCCCTCGGGTAGGCGGCGAAGGCGCTCATCCCCTCCCACGAGTCCAGGTTGCGGCCGCTCCCGAAGCAGCTCCAGCCGCCGTTCTTGTCTCGATGCTGGACGAGCCACTCGAGGGCGCTTCGGACCTTCGGGTGGTCCGCGTAGCCGAACTTCACGAGGGCACGGGCCGTGTTCCCGACGACGCACAGGTGGCTCGCCTTCGCGCCGTCCATGGAGAATCCGCCATCGTCCTTCGCGAACCGCTCGATCCACAGCTCGCACGCCGCGCGGGTTCGAGGCTCTTCTTTCGTGAGGCCGAGGTCCGAGAGGATCAGCAGCATCCAGTTCGTGGACAGGTACTTCGGGCGGTACAGGCTCTCGTCGTTGATCCAGAATCCTCCCGGTCGCTGTGCCGCGAGGATGTCCGCCGCCCACCCCTTCCGAGGGATGGCCTCCTTCGCGCCGCTCGCGTCAGGATCATCTTCCGGCCGCTCGAGCAGTTGCGTGAGCGCCAGATACCGCACGGAGGGCTGGTCCTCCTCCAGGAGCCAGGCCAATGCGCCTTCCGACGTCGCGGAGCCTCCCGTCGGAACGTGAGGCGTCTCGCTACTTCATTGTTGGCACGCGGTCGGTGAATCCCGTCTCGGGGGGATCGATGGGACTCAAGGCCGACGGCTCGACGCCGACGGGATCAAGCGGCCCGGGATCGTCCCGCCGAAACAAGTTCTCCCAGGACCGCCGCGCAATTCCGGCTGGTCGCCAGCCACGCGTGCGCGACTGCCAGGGCGGCCTCAAGAGCGATGCGTACAGTGTGGAAAGCCACCGCGCAACCTGCTTGATCCGTACTCGTTCGTCGTTCGTTCCTGAAGGCGAGCCGTGGCCTCGCGGCCGTTCAGAGGCGCGGCGGCCGGTTCTCGTTCCGACCTCGGGATGGCTGCGGGCCGCTTCTGCCCCGGCAACAGCGGTCACGAGAGGAGTCTCCCCGAGCGCCAAGACATCGCTCCCGTTAATGTCAACGGATTGCAACGCGAGCCGAAGGGCGTCAACCATCGTCTCGGGGCTGCCGATGTCCAAGGCCACCTCGTCCGAACCGAGCCGGACGCCGATCACGGTCTCGCCCGCCACGATGAGTTCCTGGATCGCATCCGTGAGTTGCAGCTCACCGTTCTTGCCGGGGGGGACGCTCGACAGGGCGTCAAAAATCCGGTCCGTGAAGACGTAGACCGGCATGATCGCGTGGTTGCTCTTCGGCGCCCGAGGTTTTTCCACCGCGGACGTGATTCTCAGGACTCCGTCTTCGAGGCGAATCCCCTCGAGCACCCCGTACGCCCTCGGATCCGGGACGTCACGGAACAGGACCGTCGCCGCCGCGCGGTACTTTCGGTGCGCCGTTTCCAGCCGATGCAGGTATCGGTCCCCCGCCGACTGGATGAACGTGTCGGCCGCTTGGAGCAAAAAGTTCCCGCGGATGACGGGCCGGCCGAGGAGGACCGCATCCCCGAACCCCCGGGGTTCGGCCTGATTGAGGAACACGAGGTTCGAGGATCGGATCTTCTCGTAGAATTCAGCGAGGCTCTTCCATGCCTTCCCGTCCTTGTCCAGGTACTCCAGCAACCCCGAATCCACGGAGAAGTGATCCTCGATGGCCCGCTTGCCTCGTCCGACGACGATGTAGAAGCTACGGACTCCGGCCGCGTGGAGCTGCTCGAAGATCGCCTGGATCAACGGCTTCAGGATCAGGGAACCATCCCGATCGGAGCAGATCATGGGGAACATTTCCTTCGGGATTTCTTTGGAGAACGGAAGGAGTCTCGTCCCCGCGCCGCCCGCGGTGATGAGCGCCTCGTGCCCATCGAGCCGTGAAGGGGTCGACAGCGTTGTTGGTTGGGAGTCCACGCGCGCCACCGAGTCCTCCTCAGACTTGGAGGGGTGTCAAAAGGATATTCCGTCACGTTCTCGACATCCGTGACAGTTCGACTCTCTTTGAGCACATCCGAACACACGGCCCATATGACCCGCGCCTTTCTCCTATATAGAACGGGTCCCACGGACGGTCATCGAACCGTACGACCAGGGGGGACGTCGATCGGAAAGGTCTTGGTGACGGGAGGCAACGGGTTCATCGCGAGCCATCTCGCGGAGCGACTCGAGGACCTCGGCGATGACGTTACCCTCCTCGACCTCGAATTCAACGCGAACACGAAGTCCCTCGATTGCGAGCGGGTCCGGGCGGACGTCCGCGATTACGCCGCGATTCACGATGCGGTCGAAGGGAAGGACGCGGTCTTCCATTTCGCGGCGGTCTCTCGCGTCGCGTGGGGCCAAGAGGATCCGTACAATTGCTGGACGACGAACCAGCTCGGCACGTTGAATGTCCTGGAGGCGTGCCGGAAGTCGGAGTCCCGGCCGACGCTCTTCTATGCGTCGAGCCGCGAGGTCTACGGCGAGCCTCGCTACCTGCCCGTCGACGAGGCCCACCCCAAGGCGCCCGTGTCGGTCTACGGCGTGACGAAGCTCTGCGCGGAGCGGGCCTGTCGGTCGTATGCCGCTTCGAGCGGACTCGACCGCTCGGTCGACGAGGTGATCTTCCGGTTCTCGAACGTGTACGGGAGCGAGCGGGATCTGCCGGAGCGGGTGATCCCGAAGTTCATGGCGAGCGCCCTGCGGGGCGAGGACATCGTCCTGTACGGCGGCGAGCAAGTGCTCGACTTCACCTTCATCGACGACACGGTCGGCGGAATCCTGCGGGCGTACCTCGCGACGATCGACAACGGCCGCGACCTCGTCGGCGAGGAATTCCACTTCGTCACCGGGAGGGGGGTGTCCGTCTCCGAGCTCGCCGAGATGATCGTCAACCTGACAGGTTCGTCCTCCCGGATCGTCAGGGGCTCCGCGAACGGGTTCGAGGTCCGCCGTTTCATCGGCGATCCGCGGAAATCGCAGAAGATGCTCGGGTACGCTCCGCGTGTCCGGCTCGAAGACGGACTGAAACGCTTGAAGGAGAGAATGCTCTCGACGAGTCATCGAGATTTTACTCGTGGGGTCCGTGGGTCTCCCACCGTCGTCGAGGAGCTCCCGGGGTGGTGAATGTGTCGCAGGTAACGAGGAAGCTCTGACGGAACCGAGCGTGGTCCTCGGGCGGCCCTGCGTCCGCGGTAAGACCTTTTGCGTCGGCTCGGAGAAAGTTCTGGTCCGCGGCGTGAGCTACGGCACCTTCCAGGTGGACGAGTCGGGTCAGGAGCGCACCTGACGCCCAAGGTGGTCGATCATGGCTTCGCGCGGATGACGGAGGAAGGCTTTCAGCGTCGTCCGGATGCACATCGGCCCGCCGCGGTGCGTCTTGGGTAGGGCCTTCAAGCCGGGCTCTGGGTCATGGTCGGCCGCAACTGGAACAACCATACGCGCCGAAGGCTCCCACGGATTCCAGAGCGGACATTTCACGCGATGAAATGCAGAGGGCGATCTTGCGGCACTAGACGACTGGAGCGGTAGACCGCCGCACCGTCGTGAGGGCCGCCCTCGGGTTCGCCTCCACCAGGATTCCTACGGGAGGTCTAGTTTCAATTTTGATAGCACCACAACCTGTTGATTTACCCCTGGTCCCATTATAGCTATGGCAGTGGGGGCACGGCCGGGGACGCACCGCATCACGACGGCGTCGTGGCGTCGAGCGTCTGCAAAAACTGTTCCAATATGACTAAGTATCTGCCGTCTCACTTATTACGCCCTTGCCGGGGGTGTGGAGAAATCGAGTGGGCAGGATTTTGATCACGGGAGGAAATGGTTTTGTCGGAAGCCATTTGGCTGAACGCCTGGTGGCTCTCGGCCAATCGGTAACGCTATTTGACCTCCATTTCACCTCGAATTCCCGAGGGCTTGGGTGCGCGAAGGTCCGCGGCGATGTCCGAGATTACAGGTCCGTGCGAGAAGCCGCGAGGGGGAAGGACGCCGTCTTCCATTTCGCCGCGGTGTCGCGCGTCGCTTGGGGCCAGCAAGATCCGTACAGTTGTTGGGTTACGAATCAGCTGGGCACGTTGAACGTCCTCGAGTCCTGCCGGAAATCGAGGTCCAAGCCGGTCCTCTTCTATGCGTCGAGCCGGGAGGTGTACGGCGAGCCGGAGACTCTCCCGGTGACCGAGAGCGCACCGAACAACCCGATTTCGGTATACGGCATGACGAAACTGTGCGCGGAACGGGCGTGTCTGACGTATGCGGCCCCCGAGACCAATGGTCACAAGGTCAATCAGGTGATCTTCCGCTTCTCGAACGTGTACGGTAGCGAGCGAGACGTGCCGGAGCGGGTGATTCCGAAGTTCATGGCGAAGGCTCTTCGAGGGGAAGACATCACCCTCTTCGGCGGCGACCAAGTGCTGGATTTCACGTTTATCGATGACACCGTCTTCGGGATTCTGAAAGCGTACCAGGCCACCTTGGATGGCAGGGACGACCTCTTCGGTCAGAAGTTTCATTTCGTTACCGGGCGCGGCGTGTCCATCTCGGACCTTGCGAAGATGGTCGTGGAGGTGACGGGCTCGTCGTCCCAGATCCTCAAGGGCTCCTCGAACGGCTTCGACGTCCGCCGGTTCATCGGAGATCCCGCGAAGTCTCGGACAGTGCTTGGCTTTGAGGCCAGAGTGCCCTTGGAGGAAGGATTGGAGACCCTCAAGGAGCGCCTGCTCACGATCGAGACGACCCCGGCTGCGACCTGAGAAGGTCTGAGAAGCCTGCGAGTCCTGAAGACCACGTCGGCCTGCCTGGGGAATCTCGACCGAGACGTCGGCGGCTTGATGGTAGCTGATGAGGGGGATCCTCCGCTCGGCGGACGCGCGGTGGATGCGGGGGCCACACAGCGTTGGCGACTCGATTTCGCGCTCAATGCGATAGCTCGTCACATGACCGTCGTCAACCCCTTGGCCCGGAGGAGCGATTCGATCCCGTTTCGCTAGGACCCACCTTGAGTCAGCGCGTGGCTCAGGATTCCTGCCATGACTTTCTTGGTGTCGAAGTGGGCCTCCGCCAGCTTTCGCGCCGCACGACAGTGGCGTTCATAATCGGCATTGATAATGTCGAACGCCTGTGCCGCCTGCTCAGGCGTCGTGAAGCGGAACATGCCCTCATCGTTGGGCAGGAATGCGCTCGGACCGGTGTCCTGGACCACGACCGGCTTGCCGCTCGCCAAGTAGCACGCAGTACGGTCACTCACCCATGCGTTCTGGAATTCGATGTACGAACGTTTGGCGCAGCTGAATTCGCCGCGCGACTGCTGGATGTACTTCTGATACATCTCGGGTGTGGCCGCCACGTCGCGTGAGAGGCGGATCCGCCAACCCCGCCCTTCCATCTCCTTCGACTCCTTCATGTCCCTCTCCCTCTTCAGAAACAAGGCCAGCTCCAGCGGTTGCCGGGTCAGCCGGGGTAGGTCGGAATACTCCAGGAACGCGGCTCGTTTCGTGTTCTCGTATTTCTGGTCCCCGTCCACGACCCAATCTGAGGAATCCCAGATGGAGACAGTCGTGAAAGCTTCGCAGTTCGGGTCGAACCGGTAGGGCCATTGATCGAGGTAGACGGGCGGCCGGATGGAGATCCAGCTCAAACCGCAATCGGGAATTCTGCCGCCCGGCTTGCCCACGTTCTCGCCTACGGTGAAATACAGGTCATGTCGAGGGACGGTCAGTTGCCCGCGGGAGATCCAGAACTGGAGGAGCCCTGGATCGATATCCACCAACGCGGTGCGTTGGAAGCGCGCGAGCAGCGCGGGGCTGATCCCGTAGTGAAAATTCAACAAGAAATCCGCTCCCTCAAAGATTGTTTCCGCCTCGTCCCGTTTCATGTCGAGGTATCCAGTCGGCGCCTTGGAAGGAGGCTTCTTCGTATCCGTCACGTACACGATGGACTTGCCCTCAAGCCCGTACCGTTGCATCCGCTCGCGGAAGGTAGCCAGCGCGGCGGCCTCCTGGTCGGTGCGACCTTTGGTTCGAAAGGCCTCCAGCCAGTATACGTCGCAGCCGAGTTGGCGCAGTCCCAGCGCATATTGGAGGTAGACCCAGAAGTGCCCTCCGCCCTCAGGAAAGGCGACGGTATTGTAGGCTGCGATGACCACGGTTGGCTTGGTCACGCCGTCACCCCGCGCGCTCAAGCGTTCGCTCAGGCGGCACAGGCGACGGGAGGACGGGTTTGAACTGATCAAACCACCCCTCGACCTCCGTGAGCGCCTCGGTCGCCCACTCGGCGTGGTCCATGACCAAAGCGATTGCCGGCCAGATGATCCGGTTGACGATTCGAGCGTACTCGGCGGTCTGGAAGAGGGCGTTCAGGGTGTCCTGCTCGGGGAGCCGCGATCCCTGTGTTTCCACTTCTTTGCGGTAGAATTCGAGGATGGATTGCCTCTGATCGACCGGGAAGCGCAGGAGAAACGTCGATAGGTCGTAGCTGAACGGGCCGACGGCAACGTGGTCCCAGTCGATGAGGCGTGCCTGCAGTCCGTCTTTCGTCTCAATCACGAAGACGTTCATGGCCCACAGATCGCCATGGAGCAAGGTCTCCGCTCCTCCCGAGTCCTCGACGAGTCGTTCCCGCTCAGGAAGGTCTCGTCGGAGGGCGTCGAGACGTTGGAGGAGGCGGAGGCGCAGGGCTTCGTCGCTTGCGCCCGCCTCCCACGCGTCGAGGGCGTAGACGGCGTCTTTCACGTTCGCCCTGAAGAACTGCATCCCCAGGTCACCGCCGTGGAGCCGGACTTCCCCCAGCAGTGGATGCCTGGCAAACCGAGTGTGCATCCGCGCGATTTGTTCGACGGCCGCTCGGACCGCCTCGGGTGCAGCACGTTGCGGGTCCAACCCGTGCGGACCGAGGTCGTTGTACACATGCCAGACGCAGGCCCCAGTGGGGTCGGCGACGCTGCCCGCCAACGGTGGACCGATGCTGCCCAGACCGGCCGCGGGAAGCCAGCGCTTCGCCGCAAGTTCGTTCCGGTGGGCGATTGCGGGACTCAGACGCTTGACGATGAGTGTGTCGGGATGGCCGTTGACGGCGAAGCGCAAGCGGAACACCCGCGTGGACTGCGGCTTCAGTTGCGAATGTCCGAGGAAGCTCCCCTTGGCGGCCGGCCCTCCGAGGAGTTCCTGCAGCAATCCGCGGAGTTCGGGCAGGCCCGGCTGCCCGGAGCCAGCGAGAAGCTGGTCCAGACCGTCAATCAGGGCCATACCTCACGATGGCCGAACGAATGGCCTCATCGGACACCACATCGAGTTCGGTTCGAGGGCCTCTGACCACCATCATCGGTCGTCCACAGAACCGTGTTCCGGGTATATCCAGATAAGCTTTGCGTTGTGTTCGGATGTACCGACAACCTCTTGATATCCGAGAATCGTAGAAGTTGGCGGTGAGATGACCGTCCCCGAAGCGACGCCGGAGTCTCGGACCCAACGGAGCACCGTTGTGGGCCGTCCCACGGTCCGAGGAAAGTACCTGTTCGTGGGGGCCGAGAAGTTCTGGGTTCGCGGCATCAGTTATGGTACATTCTATATGGACGAAAACCGGCAGGAGCGTCTGACGCCCGAGAAGGTGGAGAGGGACTTCTCGCAGATGGCGGCGCACGGCTTCAACGTCGTACGCGTGTACACCGCGCCGCCTCGGTGGCTCTTGGACGCAGCCTTGGAGCATGGGCTCCGGGTCATGATCGGACTCAACTGGGGCGAGCACATGGCCTTCCTGGGCGAGCCGAGGAGGGTCGAGGAGATCGAAGGACGAGTCCGAACCTGGATTCGTTCGTCCGCGGGCCATCCCGCCGTGTTCTGTTACATCATCGGGAATGAGATCCCCACGTCGATCGTCCGGTGGCACGGACGGCGTCGCGTCGAAAGATTCATCGAACGCTTGTACCGGATTGCCAAGGAGGAGGATCCGGATGCCTTGGTCACCTACGTAAACTACCCGTCGACCGAATACCTGCGCCTACCATTCCTGGATTTTTTCTGCTTCAATGTTTACCTCGAATCCCGTGATTCGTTCGAGGGCTATCTCTCCCGTTTGCACAGTTTGAGCGACGATCGTCCCGTGATGCTCGCGGAGATTGGGCTGGACAGTCTGCGCGGGGGGGAACAACGGCAAGCCACGATGCTGGAGTCGCAGGTCAAAGCCGCGTTCCTGCTCGGCTGTGCCGGGGTCATCATCTTCGCCTGGACGGATGAATGGTACCACGGGAAGTACCGGGTCGAGGACTGGGCCTTCGGCTTGACGACCCTCGATCGAACGCCGAAGCTCGCCCTTCCCGCAGTGTCAAAAGCCTTCGCGGAATCGCCCTTTCCGCCCGGACTCCAGTGGCCGAAATTCTCAGTGGTTGTGTGCACGTACAACGGCGCGTCGACGATTCGCGACACACTGGAAGCCCTACGCAACTTGGACTATCCCTCCTTTGAAGTGATCGTCGTGAACGACGGCTCGACCGACGGGACCGCGCAGATCATCTCGAGCTATCCCTACAGGGTCATCCACGAGGAGAATCAAGGCCTGAGCCGAGCGCGCAACATCGGAATCGCAGCGGCCACGGGAGAGATGGTGGCGTTCATCGACGACGACGCCTACCCGGACCCACACTGGTTGCGGTTCCTCGCCCTTTCCTTCATGGAAGCCAAATACGCTGCGGTCGGCGGCCCGAACCTCGCCCCATCGACTGACGGATGGAGGGCAGGCGCGATTGCGAACGCCCCCGGCGGGCCGAACGCGGTTCTCCTCACCGATCGGACTGCGGAGCACATCCCAGGATGCAACATGGCGTTCCGGAAGAGCGCGCTCGAAGCGATCGGAGGGTTTGACCCCGTGTTCCGGACCGCGGGCGACGACGTCGATCTCTGTTGGCGACTACGGGACCGCGGGGAGGTCATCGGATATTCCGCCGCGGCGGTCGTCTGGCACCATCGCCGCCGGTCCCTTCGAACGTATTGGAAACAGCAGGTCGGATACGGAAAGGCGGAAGCGTTGCTGGAGAAAAAATGGCCTTCGCGGTACGATTCCCTCGGGCGGTTGAGCTGGCTCGGCAGGATCTATGGCAGAGGCGTCTCCTACGATCTGTCTTCGTTGGGCGGACGTGTCTACCAAGGCGTCTGGGGCACGGCACCGTTCCAGTCGCTGTACCAACCGATCCGTTCTCGCTGGTCTTGGGCTCTGATGCCCGAGTGGTACCTGCTCGTCGCGATCCTCTCTGGGATGTTCCTGCTCAGCCTGGGGTGGGAAGCGTCCTTCCTCCTCGGGCCGTGCCTGCTCCTTTCCCTCGCTGTGCCGGTCGCCCAAGCCGCGATCTCCGCCGCCCGGGCCCGCTTCCTCGGCTCTCGTGCGACCAGCCGGTGGTCACTCCTCGAACTCCGGACGGTCGTCCTGGTCCTGCATCTCTCCCAACCGATGGCCAGGCTCGTCGGGAGGATGCGGGGCGGCTTGACTCCCTGGCGGAGGCGAGGCCCGAAGACGCGACCTCGGCTCCGACCCCTTCGCATGATTTACTGGCGTGACGAGCGCGAACCGCCGGAGGATACATTGAGAGCGCTTCAGAAGGACCTCCAAACGGCGGGCGCGATCGTGAGGGTCGGCGGGGAGTTCGACGCATGGGACTTGGAGGTCCTTGGAGGACCGTTCGGAAGGAGTCAGTTACTCCTCGCCGTGGAGGACCACGCCCCGCGGAAGCAACTCTTGCGCTTCCGAATTTCTCCGAAGGTTTCCCGGTCGGCGATCGGCCTCTCCGCCGCGTTTGGGGCTCTCGCGGTGGGAGCCCTTCAATCCGGCGTGTGGGTATCGAGCATCGTGGCGGCCGTGATCGCGGCCTTTGTCGCTGCGCGGGCGTTGGCCGACTGCGGATTCTCGGCGGGCATCCTAGGCGAATGGGTCAGACGGTTCGGAGCCACCGAACCGGCGCCGTCCACGACGGTAGAAGGGAGAGACGAAATCAAGCAGGCCGATGAACCGCCTCGACCACGGGAGCCACACGAGGAGGTACTGGAGTGACCCCGCCTGACGATGGGCCGAAGGAGGAGACGAAGCGGCGGTCCCCCAAACGCGTCGATCCCGATGAATTTCGTGGCGCGACCGACGGAGCGTCCCATCGGCCTCTCGACGAGCAACAGGCCACCGACCGGAAGTCCGATCGCCCTTCCCATGAGCCGCGGCGCCTCGACGACAAACGAAGGGCCCACGACAGCCCCGCGATCCCGAGCCGGAGGACAACCCCGCAGCGGTCCGAGCCCGTGGGCGCCCATCCGCCTTCGGTCCGCGACAAGCGTGACCGGAGGTTCATCGCAACCGCGGCCGAACTGATCACCGGCGCGTTCCTTTCGTATTTTGCGCTCGACGCGCTCTCGACGGTCCCCACACGGTGGGTCCGCTTCATTGGGCCGATTTTCGCGTTGGGAGTTTTGTGGCTCATCACCGCACGTCAAGTCCTGCAAACTCGGGAGCGCCCTCCGGCCAAGCGGCGGATGGGTCGGAGGCTACTCCGTGCAATGCGCCCATACGTCCCATCCATCGCTTTGCTCTTCCTCGTGTCCTTCGCGTCGGTGCCGCTGACCTTGATCACTCCCTTGCCGATCAAGCTCATCGTAGACAACGTCGTCGGGTCGAAACCGCTCCCGGGTTATGTGGCGTGGCTGATGCCCTATGTCGCGTGGCTGACGCCTAATCCCTCTGGGGCCGCGAATGAGGCGGTGTTGGCGATCGCAATTGGCATCCTCCTGGGAGCGACGGTCCTCACCCAACTGCAAAATCTCGCGAACGCCTGGCTTACCAATCGCCTCGGAAACCAAATGAACGTCGACATGCGAGTCCGATTATTTCGTCAATTGCAGCGTCTATCGACCGCGTATCACGACACGAAGGGGACCACGGATTCCACGTACCGCATCCAGTACGATGCGACCGCGCTCTCATCTCTGTCGACGGAAATCCTCGTCCCTCTCGTCACGGCCATCCTCACGCTCGGAGGGATGATCGTGGTCATGGCCAGCCTCGACCTGCAGCTCGCCTTCATCGCCTTGCTCGTGTCCCCTTTCATGTTCTTGCTCACGCTCACCTATCGACGTCGGATTCGTGTCGGCTGGCGCAACGTGAAGTCCTCTGAGAGTGCGGCGATGTCCGTCGCACAGGAGTCGTTGAGCGCATCACGCGTCGTGAAGGCGTATGGCCAGGAAGCCCGAGCGAACGAGCAGTTCCGTTCCCGTTACACGAAGACGGCCTCAGCCTCGCTCAACGTGACCGTCGACCAGGGTAAATACAGCCTGATTGTCGGTGTCGTAACGGCAATCGGTTTGGCGGCCGTCCTGTTCATCGGCGTCCAGCACGTGCAGGCGGGGACCCTGCTCGCCGGCGACCTGCTAGTGGTCTACTACTACATGACCCAATTCTACTCGCCTTTGAAAGACGTGGGGAAAAAGGTCCTCGACATCCAGAAGTCGATGGCTGGGATGGAGCGATTTCTCGAAATTCTGGACGAAAAAGCCGACGTCCCAGAGAAACCCGATGCACGTCCGCTCGAGTCCGCCGTCGGCCATATCGCCTTCAAAGGAGTGTCCTTCGGATACGATGCAAGTCGGCCCGTCTTGCGCGATGTGTCCTTCGATCTGCCCCGCGGCATGTGCCTTGGCATCGTCGGCCCGACCGGGTCTGGGAAGACGACCCTCGCCAACCTCCTCGTGCGGTTCTTCGACCCGACGGAGGGCGCGATCACCCTCGACGGGATCGACCTCCGCGACTACAAGGTCGCCGATCTCCGGAACCAGTTCGCCGTTGTCCTCCAAGACACCCTCCTCTTCTCGACGACCATCGCCGAGAACATCCGCTTCGCCAAGCCGGACGCGACCGATCGTGAAATCGAAGCGGCGGCGAGGCTAGCCAACGCAAGTGAGTTCATCACGAATCTTCCGGACGGGTACGAAACACAGGTGGGCGAGCGGGGGATGAAACTGTCGGGTGGGGAGCGTCAGCGCATCTCACTCGCCCGTGCCTTCCTGAAGGACGCGCGGATCTTGATCCTCGATGAGCCGACGAGTTCGCTCGACTTGCGTACCGAGGCCTCGGTCATCGACGCGATCCACCGGCTGATGAATGGCCGTACGACCCTGATGATCGCGCACCGGCCGAGCACGCTGAGGGCGTGCGACGTCATCCTCTTCTTGGAGCCGAACGGGATGAGCCGGTTGACCAACGAGGTCGCGGCGAGCCTCCAGCAGTTGGCCGCGGCCGGCACGGAAGCGTCCGGAAGCGCCCTCGTCGGCGAGGGGAGCGTCTGATTCTGGCAAGGTCGGACCCTCGCTGCCGAAGCTCGATCAACTGACCGCCGGGCTCACGAACGGTCTCCGTCCGTGGCTTTCATCGTGAACTGTCACTGCCAAGTGCGCGACCCCCGAAATCGACTGACCCATTCCTGGTTCCACTTGTGGGTGCTGAAGTCCGAAAGGAGGTGCTGAACAAAGCGCCGTGGCCCAGATGGCGCGCCCGACGGGCTCGGGGATGTCATCGCTGTGGCTCGACCCTTAGTCAACTTCCGTTCGCTCATCGATCCGACCCGGATGACGCCCTCGTACTTGCCGGGCGCCCCGCGGGACAAGCGGAGGCGTCTGAAGGTCGTCGCGATCCGCGTCTTCCCATCGAGGCGAATTGATTCCTTCATCGAGCATGATCTCGCTCCAGTCCGGGACGGGAGGCTGGAGTTTGCAGAGATCGCGATGCGCTTGAAACAGAAACGCTGTGGCTCTGAAAAAAGGCAGATGGCTCAGTCCGATCGGCGGACCTGAGCACGCGTACCCGCGGAGGAACTCTTCGATCACACGGTCGTAGACACGGAGGGATTTCCGTTCCTCCAGGCCGAGCCGTTGGAGCGATATGATAAACCATGCCAGATCTTGGGCCGGGTCCGCGATATGATACTCGTCGAGGTCGATGGAGACGGTCCGGGCTCCGGACAGCATGACGTGTTCGGGCATGTACGTTCCGTGGCTCGCGCGCGGCTCGAACTCGCCGAGGACGGTGGGGGCTTCGGCCTCCAATTTCCGCAGCAGGCGTTCGGCCTTGCCCGCGAACGGCCCACCGGCGTCGCAGAGCCCCTGCGCCCAAAATCGGATAGCGAAGCGCACCCGGTCCGGCCCGCGGAGGGCGCCTTGTAGCGGTGCCTTCGTGTGGAAGTGCCCGAGCCAAGTCCCGCATCGCCTGGCCGCTTCGATTTGCCTCTCCATTTCGTCGCCCCTGAAAATCTCCACGGCCTCGGTCCCGAGGACCTTTTCCTGCACGAGGATGCGAGCAGAATCCAGGCAAGCCAGGGGCCTGGCGATCGCGAACAATGCATCAGAGTCGAAACCTGCGGCGACGACCGACTCCATCACGTCAAAGACATCGGAGCGATCCTTGTCGTACACCTTCACAATGACGCTTCGTTCGTCATCCTCCGGCCCGAACGAAACTTCGAAGGTGCAACGATGCCGATGCGCTCGGAGGTCTCGGACGTGCATCCCCCCGGGCGCGTGGTCAGGCCAGCGGGATTGGATGATCCGTTGCAGTTCAACGCGGACGTCAGGTTGCTCCAAGACTGCCTTGAATTGCGAGATTGCTTTCGACAGCTCGATTGGATCCGCGGGACCATCCTCCGATGTCCGATTGGGCCCTGGCCTCTATAATCCATTGACGCGGACGGAATGGATGAACGGGAGGCTCACACGCGAGCACAGGCGGTTAGTCTCGAACACACACTCGGGGGGGGGGTAGATATCCTTGGCCGTCGCCGGGCTTCAGCCGGATGGGAATCGCCGATCCAGCTCTGCGAAGGGCTCCTCTCTCGCGAGGACGCTCGAGAAGTAAGCCGCCGGATCGACGATCGTGGCCGGCTCGTGTCTCCCCTTCCACGCTGCTTACCGCCGTGGGACGTCGCTCCCCTTCGCATGATCATGACCCCGGCCAATCGCGAGGACCCGCACACCGTCGAGTTCTTCCGGTCGGTAGAGCCGCCTCGCGTCGACGAGATTCGGAGACCGCATGGTCGCGGTAAAGTCCTCCGCTTTGAGCGCACGGAACTCGTCCCACTCCGTAATCACGATGCAACAATCCGCCTCGGCGAGGGCGGCTTTCGGATCCGCCGCGAATTCGACTTCGTCACCGAGGGCGCGGCGTGCAGCGGGGATCGCCATCGGGTCATATGCTGCGACTCGTGCGCCCTTTTCTCGCAGCCGATGGATGACCCGAATCGCCGCCGCGTCGCGAATGTCGTCCGTGTCCTTCTTGAACGCGAGGCCCAGGACCGCGACGCGTTTGTTTTCTAGGGATCCCACGAGCCGCTCGGAGAGTTCTACCACCTCGTCCGCTTGTCTCTCGTTCACGTCTTCGACGGCGTCGAGGAGGCTCGGGTCGTATCCTCGCGTGCGGGCGAAGGCGATGAGCGCTTGGACATCCTTGGGGAAGCATGACCCTCCGTATCCCGGGCCCGCTTTCAGGAAGTGCGGCCCGATCCTCGGGTCGCGGCCGATCGCGTCCGCCACCTCTTCGACGTCGACGCCGGGTACGCGCTGGGCGATGTTTGCGATCGTGTTGATGTAGCTGACCTTCGTGGCGAGGAACGCGTTGCTTGCGTACTTGATCATCTCCGCGGTCTCCGGCGTCGTCACGATCGTGGGCGGAAGGTCCTTCCCATAGAGGGTTCGGTAGAGCCGTTTCAGTCGACGTCCCGATTCGGCATCGGCGCATCCGATGACCAGCTTGTCGGGATGGAAGGCATCTTGGATCGCAGTTCCTTCTCGCAGGAACTCGGGGTTCATGCAGAGGCCGAGGCCGTCGCCGACCATCTTCCCGCTCGATTCCTCGAGCAGCGGCTTCACGATTGTCCGCGTGGTGCCCGGGGTGACGGTGGACTTCACGATGAAGAGTCGGTAGCCCGCTTCGCCGCGAAGCGCGTTCCCGATTTGGCGCGTCGCGCCCTCGACGTAACTCGTGTCAATCGCCCCATCCGCACGGCTCGGTGTCCCGACCGTCACGAAGATCGCATCCGTCGACGCGACATCCGCCACATCGTCCGTCACGGTCAGTCGCTTGGTCCGCAACGCATCGTGCAGCATCCGGTCGAGCCGCGGCTCGTGGATTGGCGCTCGCCCCGCCTTGACGAGGGCGACCCGTTCCCTGTCGACGTCCATGCCGACCGTCTCAAACCCGCGCTGGGCGAATGTAACAGCCGTGCACAAGCCGACGTAACCCAGGCCCACGAGCGAGACGGAAGGCCGATGTCGTGCCATTGGAATCAGAGTGACGTGGTGCCCCCTCATACGCTGGGGGTCGCGCTGGTGTTCGCTTGTAATGTTTCGTGTTCGATTCGAATCGTCGGCCCAAGAAATCGAAGGGTCTTCCGCTCCGGGCCCGGAGTGTCCACGGGATCAAGGCGAACCGAATCAGCCGAGCCGGCCTCGCCGGTCCGCTCGCGATGGGCCTCGGCCGACAAGATCGGTGTAGAGTCGCAAGGCGCGGCCGCTCGAGCGCCAGTCGCCCGACACCTTCACGGCCGGGAGTTCTTCCTGGCTCGCGCGTAGGCTCAGATACTTCGCGGAATACGGCGACCCCTTCGACAAGGCACGGAGCGGTTTCAGCTCGTCCTCGCGGGTGCCGACGAGGTCCAGGAGGTCGAGCAAGGATCGGCCCATGGTCGTCCGCAGAAGTGCCTCGAGGTCGGAGAGGTTTCCACCGTGGCCTCGGTCGAGGGCGTGGAGGTATCGGTCCCGGTCCGGTGGCAAGATGTGCACGGGCGGCCAGCTGTGCCTTAAGAAATGGAGGTTGAGGAGGAGCCGTCCAACCCGGCCATTGCCGTCGCTGAACGGATGGATGGACTCAAATTCGAAGTGCATCCATGCGCCTAGGGCGAACGGATCTTCGCCGAAGATGTCTCGCTTGCCGTACTCTTCCTCCCATGCGGACATCATCGGTACGACCTTCTCCATCCGCGGGGGGGCGTGCTTCATGCCCGCGATTCGAACGTTGACCTGCCGCCATTGTCCTGCATCCGACTTGATGCCTCGGAACACCTCCTCATGCAGCTCCCGTACGGTGGCGAGGCGGATCGGGGCCTTCCGACGCTCAAGGAGGTTCGCAAACGCTGCGGCGTGCTGGATCGTCTCGATGACGTCGGGCAGCGGATGGTTGCCGACGGATCTTTGCTCGAGCAATATTCGCTCGACGTCGGAGCGACTCAAGGTGTTCCCCTCGATTGCATTCGTGCCCCACGTGTTGAGCGCACCCGCGCGCTTCCACACGCCTTCCGGCAGGGCATCGAGGGCGCCGCGCGTCAGCAGCTCGTCCCGGAGGGTGCGTAATATGCCTTCTCGCATCATGACATGTGTAGGACATACAGACTACTTATAAGAGTATGGTATACACATATTATGTCCATAAATACCATACCGAGGTACCTTGCGCCCGCGGAGGTCGGAGCACAGCCTCTGGGAAACGGTCATCGATGTCCGCGTTCGCCATCGAACGGGATAAGGCGATGACTGCTCAGGGTCCGTCGCGTCGGAAGCAGTGAAGCACGTGGTCATTGACCATGCCGATGGCCTGCATGTATGCATAGCACGTGGTTGATCCAACGAACTTAAAGCCCCGTTCTTTGAGGTCGCGGCTCATCGCGTCGGATCGCTCCGTCTTGGCCGGAAGGTCCCGCAAGTGTTTCCAGCGGTTCTCGATTGGCTTCCCACCGACGAACCCCCAGATGTAGGCATCGAAGCTCCCGAACTCTTTCTGGACGTCCCGTACCGCCTTCGCATTCCGGACGGCCGCCTCGATCTTCAACCGGTTCCTGACGATGCGATCGTCTTCGAGGAGCGCTTTCACCTTTCTGGAGTCGTACCGGGAGACCTTCGCGGGATCGAACCCATCGAACGCTCTCCGGTAGTGTTCGCGCTTCTTTAGGATCGTCAGCCAGGAAAGGCCCGCCTGAGCGCCCTCGAGCACGAGAAATTCAAAGAGCTTGCGGTCGTCGTGTTCCGGGAACCCCCACTCCGTGTCGTGGTACACCTGTAGAAGCACGTCGCGGGCTGCCCACTCGCATCGTCTCATCGAAGCCCCTCGCGTCGTTCGAGGACCCCCTACTCCCGCCTACCGTAGAGACTGTCCACCGACTCAACGAACTTCTCAAGCGACTGCAAGTATCGACTGCTGTCGGGCTTCCAGATTTCGTGGCCGGCGTCGTGGAAGACCTGAATCGATGCTGTCCTGAGGTGCGTTTCGTATTTCCTCGCGTCTTCCGGAGAGAGCAGGGAATCCTCGCGGCCGCCACGGAGGACCAAGGCCGGACACGAGATCTTGGACAAAAGGCCCCACAGGGGTCTCTCCGCCGCTTCGCGTTGAAGCCCGACCGCCGCGTGCCGTTTCGATTCGTCCATCATCGGTTTCGCCCGCTCGACCCAACTCTCCGAGAACGCCGGGTATCGGGCGGGGTAGTCAATCAGGACCAGGCCTCGCAGGAGCTCGGGGAACTCAGACGCAAATCCGATGGCGTATGCCACCCCGACCGAATAGCCGCACAGACAGAAACCCGAAAGGTTGGCCGTCGTCACCACCGCCTCGATATCGGCCACGTGATCTTCGAATCGGTAGCCCGTTTCCGGCGCGTCGCTCAACCCCCGGCCGCGAAGGCTCATCGCCACACATCGACGCGACGCGAACGCTTGCATCTCGGTGAGACAGTCCTCGGCGGATCCGAGCACCCCCGGAACGAACACGATCGGTGTCCTGGATCCTGTCCCCTCCTGATCGCTGTCCAGAAAGTGGATCCGGACCTCCCTGTTTAGCGCCCACCTTTCTTCGACCACGATCGAGGCCGATACATGAGCCATGCCAAGATGGTTGCGCCGCCCAAAGGGAGCGGGTGGCGGTCTCGGCCGATCGCGACGTACCGTTCCATCGTCGATGGGGCCGATGAGATTGAATCCGACCCCTTACGCCTTCGGCGTGTCGAGGTGGCGGGTCAGGAGCTGAAGCGTCCGCTGCCATGCGAGATCCGCGGCGGCTGCGTTGTACGCATCGGGTCGATCCTCCTCGAAGAACCAGTGCGACGTCCCAGGATATGTGTAGAATGTGACGTCCCTTCCGCTGGTCCGGAGGAGCTTCTCGAGTTCTTGCACGGAAGCGGGAGATTCGAATTCGTCGGTCTCCGCGAAGTGACCCAGGAAGGCCGCCATTGAGTCGGCAAATCCCCGCTCGTAGTTGCCTTCCCTGGTCCCGTAGAAGAGGACGACGGCAGCCAGGTCCGCGGGGAGCTCCTGCGCCAACCAAAGAGCCCAGAACGCTCCCAACGAAAAACCGATGACTCCGGGGCGTTTTCCCCGCACGCCGGGATGGATTTGAAGGGCCCTCACGCTCCTTACGATCTCCTCGCTCGCCTCCTTCTCACTCAGTTTCGACATCAGGGCTTTGGCCCCGTCTCTTGTCGACGCGGTCGCGCCGCGGTACAGGTCGGGAGCGAACGCGACGAATCCGGCCGTTGCCAAGCGATCGCAGAGTTCCTTGAAGAATTCGTTCAACCCCCACCAAGCATGGAGGACGAGGACGCCAGGCCCCTTGCCCTTCGTTGGGACCGCCAAATATCCCTTCACTGACCCCTCGTCGCTTTTCAGCTCAACCATTCCCATGTTTCACGTCTCCTTGCCAGGCGGAGCTTCCTGAATCCGGGATCTGTCCTTAAGTCTTAACGCTCGAGTCGACGCTTCCTCGCGCAGACCCAGAGTGAGGCGGATGGGACTGAGCCTCGAACCTCAGTCGGTGGCTCTGACCGGCCGACCGGGTCGCTCCAACGCCCGGCCCACGAGATGGCGGTCGGCTCGGAGCGCGCGCTCGCTCGAGTGCTATTTAGGCATATATGGTCTCCATTTCTGCAGCTCAGGAAGACCATATGACTCTCGGTGGTCGCTCTTGTCAGATTACTCCCGGAGTGCAACGGATTTCATTGGGGCCAACGATTATCTACTAGACGGATAGTAATCCCGCCCGGGTGGGTCACATGGAATGCCGCTCCACGTCGTCCGGTTGCCGAGTGCTGTGGGTCATCGCGGTTGGCTTCGCGGCGGTCCTGTTTCTTGCGGCGATGGCGGTCGGATCGAATCCCGCGTCGGCTCGCGGCGGACCGAAAGATCGGACGCCGCCGACGGCGCCGACGGACCTTCAGGTCCTGAACGTCACGTCGTTCAGCGTGTCGCTCGCATGGAACCCGTCCACGGACAACTCGGGGGTCGCCTCGTACATCGTCCAGGGGTCCCACGGCGCGGGTCTCTGGGTCCCCCACCCCACGACAAGCGTGGTCTTCCTCGCCGGGTTGGAAGGAGGATTCACGTACTCGTTCTACGCCTACGCCGTGGACCTCGTCGGACTCAGCTCGAGCCGGAGCAACACGGTGACGGTCACGCTGCCCCGCGACACGTCGCCGCCGACGGCGCCCATCGTCACCGTGACCGACATTGGTCCCACTCACGTGTCGTTGTCGTTCTCGTCCACGGACGATAGTCCGTTCGTCTTCTACACGGTGTTCCTCGACGGGACGCCGATTTTCTGGGCGGGCACGACCACGTCAGCCACGATCAAGACTCTCGCCCCGGACACGACATACACCTTCACGGTGCAGGCTCGAGACAACGGGATCAACTGGTCTCCGTTCAGCGAACCCCTCACCGTCAAGACGGAACCGAAGAATCCGGACGACACGACGCCTCCGACTGCGGTGACGGGTTTGACGACGAACGGTCTCGTCTTCGGTGAAGAGATCTGGTTGTTCTGGGTGCAGTCCACGGACGACTTCGCGCCTCCGGAGTTCATCCGATACGACATCTACGACAACGGGGTGTTGGTCTCTCAGACTGTCGGTCGCGGCGAGACCGTCTTCTACGGGACGGCCGGAATCGTCAACACGATCTCCGTAGTCGCCGTAGACACGGCCGGAAACGAATCTGCGTCGGCCACGTTGACGATCGACCTGAGCTGAAGTCCCGCGAACGCGTGTCGTGCGATCACGATCGGCGAGCCATCCAACGTGTCTCGGTCCGGCGCTCCGGTTCGCTCTTCCAACGGGCCGCGCGAAGCAGAGCCCACGCAATGTTTCGCCGTGCGGCCAACCGGGCGGGAGTTGAATAGCTGACTTAATGCGGCGCATTCCATTCGGTTTGCTTGCTGTCCACGATGGCCATCCTCTCAATCACCCGCGAGAATGTGCTTGCGTTCCGGCGACGCGCGACGTACCTACACACGCGCTTGCCGCGGGGACGACTCGTTGAGGCCGCGTTTGCAGGACTCCAAGATAGCGCTCCGCGATCCGCCGTCTTGGCGCTCCACGCGCGCGTCAGAGATGTCTCGCCGTCCGCCTGGAAGGATCCCCGGTTCGTCCAAGTCTGGGGCCCTCGCGGCGCCGTGTACGTCGTGCCGGCTCACGATGTGGCCGTCTTCACTCTGGGTCGGTCGCCGCGCAATTCCATCTTGCGAGCTTCTGTGAGCGCCGCCTCCGAAAGAGCAAGGCGCGCGTTCCGCGCCCAAGGGGCTCAACCGGGCCGCGTCCTCTCGGATCGAGCAGCGGGGGTGAATTTCCGCGAGCTGAGAATCGCATCGATGACCGGGGCGCTGAGGATCGAGTGGGATGGAGCCTCGACAGCCTGGCGGCTTGTCGAGCCTCCGACCGAGGCGGCGGAACCGGCCCGCCTCGAGCTCGCGCGTCGGTTCCTGCGGTCGGTTGGGCCTTCGACGCCCCGGGAATTCATGTGGTGGTCGGGCGGGTGGGCTGGATCCTTTGGCCCATCCACACGCGGAGAGCTCTCCGACGCGCAGCAGACGTTCCGTTCTCTCGAAGAGGAACTTAGCGAGGTTGAACTCGAAGGCCGGAAACGGTGGGTCCTTCGGACGGACCGCTCCAGGTTGGAACGCGCGGTGCCCGTCGAAACGGTGCGCCTGCTGCCGCCCGGAGACCCGTATCTGGCGTCCGCAGACCGGGCATTGCTCGTACCGGAGCCACGATTTCGATCCGAATTGTGGCCCAAGTCCGTGTGGCCGGGTGCGCTCATGCTGAACTGTGAGATCGTGGGTACCTGGCGTCGGCAGGTGGGCCGAGTCACCGTGCGAGCTTGGCGACCGTTGGGACCCGAAGTCAAAGCCGCAGTCGAGGAGGAGGTCTCCGGCATGCCCATCGAATCGGCGAGGAAGGAGGTCCGTTGGTCGACGGGCGATGTGCCCCTCTGAGTTGCGCGGTGACCGATCGTTCCCTCGAGAACGATGCCATCGCACCTTGTGTTTGTCGCTAATCGTGCTCCGGATGGCCCTTCATCCACCGCTCCTCATCCTCCGTGGGAGTAAGGGGATATCCGACCGACCAGAGGAACACTCGAGCGGTTGCGGGGCCGATGTGCTTGAACTCGTACTGGAGATCCTCGAGGAGCTTCCCTTCGCGCTTCCCAAAGCCGGCGATGTACCCCTTCACCGAACCGTGTTCCTTCGCCAAGTCCAAAATCGTCCTGGCGTTCTCGACCGTCGCGCGGATTTTCTTTTCGTTCCGGACGATTCCTGGATCCTGCAGCAATGCCCGGATGTCGCGCTCCGATAGCCGGGCGACCTTCTCGGGTGAGAAATCACGAAACGCCTTTCGAAAGTGGGGCCACTTCTTCTCAACCATCTGCCAATTCAAGCCCGCGCTGAAGATCGCCCTGGACATCAGGTCGAGGTACCCGTGGTCGTCCTTCGGGGGGACCGCTTTCCATCCCGGCATGGGGACTGCGACCATGTTCGCTCTATTTATGCCTACCTTCGCATCGGTCCTCGCCCCGCCTTGAGTGGGGCCCATTCTTGAATGCTCCTCGTCATCGATTCTTGCTTCTGCTCAATCGCGTTGTGGGCTTTACCCCCGACAGGCCTAGCGCGATCCACCCCTTGAGGTTATCATCCTCGCCGAGGCCCTTGCTGGCGACAAACACAAATCCTCGCAACGGTCGACCCGTGAAGTCCATAGGACGTGTATGAGGATGTCTTAGCGCTTCCGAGTAGTTCTCTGGGCCGACCCGGACCATCAATTCATCTCTGACGATCCCCAAGACCATCCGCCCGCGGTGCATGATGGCGAGTCCGCCGAACATCTCCTTTTCCGCGATGTCAGGCTCGTGTCGAAGGATTCGTCGAACCCGGTCGGCGAGTCGTTGTTCGTACGCCACAGTTATCATCCCTTGGGTCCGCAAGGCGGAAACGAGGCTCGGATGAGGTAGTCGGAATCCCTCCACCGCGCGCGGCTGGCCGGAGTTCAAAGCATCCCAAAGGCCTTTGCGAACTCGCGAGGATCGTAGTATATCCGCTGTTCCACGATCTTGCCCTCGGCGACTCGAATCCAGTCAGCGATCTGGAGCGTAATAACGGTGCCCGACGGGGTTTTCAGATCCATCTCGTAGATCGAGCAGACCTGGTTGCCCTTCTCGAACTGGCTCTGCATCCGGGTTTGGAGGTGAGAAGGGAGGAGCTGTTCGTTCATTGCGATGTATTGCTTCGCTCCGCTTGCGTTCATCACCGGGCCAGCGAACGACATGTCCTCTGCCAGTAGATCTTCGAGTCCCTTCGTTTTCTTCCCGTCCGTCATCTCATAGAGCTTGTTCACGACCTTGAGCGCTTCTCCCATCGTCCTGCCTCCTTCGGGTTCCGCTTGGCAGCCCCGAGGGAGCATTGTATCAAAAGTATATAAGCCCTGAAGGGAATCGGATGATAGTGGTCCTGATGCGGGACAAACTCATGCTCACCCCACGAGGTTTCGCGATTCCTACGGTGCAGCCTAAAGCCTGCCCCATCCACGCGAGTCTCGGGGTCCTTGGGCGGAAGTGGGCGCTGTTGCTGCTGCGAGACGTTGCTTTTCATGAGCATGTCCGCTTTAGTGACATGCTGCGAAACAGCCCCGGCCTGACACCTAGGATCCTGACAATGCGCTTGAAGGAACTGCAGGAGGAAGGATTCCTCATTCGCGTGACCGACGGAGTTCGGAGTGGCGCAATTACTTACGAGCTCGCGTCCAAGGGCCGGGACGTCATCCCGATCCTCACGGCCATAACGAATTTTGGTATCAAGCATCACGCCCACGTCGTCTTTGAGGATGGCGAGCCAAGGTCGTTGGACGAGATGTTTCCACGGTCACAATCGGAATTGCTCCGCGACCTAAAGGAGTACGCGGATCGGTCCCCCACGGCCAAGGAAGTTTCAGCGAAAGGTCGTCTTCGCGGCCGGAACTTGAACGGTTCCAGAGCCCGGGGGAAATCTCGTGCCGGGAGAGCTCCCGCGGCCACCATCCCGCGTGGCCGAGCTCCGCCCGAATGATAGAAGTGTCCCCAGAATCGTCCCGGCTCGGCCCTCATTCATGCATTATCGGATCTTGCCCGGATGCCGTAGAATAGTGGACCGGGTGGGATTTGAACCCAGAACACCAACCGGACCTGTGCCAGCATGTCTGCTACACTCGTCGGATCTGGGGTTTGTCGCTCGGGTGGAGTCTTGAAGACGACTCGGTGCTGGCCTAGAACCGCTCGGCAAGGGATTTATAGTCGTCATGCTATAGGATTATATCAGATAGACCATAGTCATCGGACACGCAGAGGAATAGATCCACATGGATGAGACAGAATTTAGAATCCTTGACACTCTGTCGCGAGATCCTGGAAGGGAACTCTCGATCAGTGGACTGACCAGGGAAATCCGCCGTCTGCATGGTACCGCCCATTATGCGAACACTTACCGGGCGCTCATGAGTCTGCAGAAACAGGGTGTTGTCCACCTCAAGAAAACCGGGAACATATCATTAGTCTCGCTCGATCTCAAGAACCGTGGAACCATTGATTCACTGTCCGAGATGGAGTTGCGCAGAAGGCACACTCTGCTCGAGAAGCGGGAGGAGCTGCAACGGCTGTACGATGCGTTTTCCGACGCCTCATACCTCGGACCGATATCGCTAATTGATGCCGAGAGGAACATTAAGCTCAATCGCGCGGAACTCCTCATTCAACTTCCAGACTGGGCCTGGAATAGGGCGTCAGCCGATATGTTCGAGGGGAAGCTTGAGGAGGCCGAAGGTAGGCTGGGTATCCGGATTGACGCTCTGACCTTGGACGACGATCGCTTTCGATCTCTGCTAGCCGCACAAGAAAAGAATCCGCTCAAGGAAATGCTGTCAAAGCACACCACCCTGCTGGCTCCTGATCTTTTCTGGAACCAGATCAGAAATGCTTGGGCACGTGGAATTCAGATTCGATTCGATGAAGATGAGACAAATCCTCTCAAGATTTCGGAACAGAATCTTCTGTACAATCTTGCCCGATTCGGATACACTGAGTTCGGCCCTCAGATTAAGGAAGGTCAAGACTTCGGGATTGAGTACGTCGTGATCGCCCTGCTCTTGCGAGGAGATGCAAGACGCATTAGGGCGATACCAGGCCTTCTTGCCAAGAATGCGCCTAACTACGAGTTGATCCTCTTCCTATCAAAGAAATATGGAATGCAAAGCAAGCTCTTCGGGCTCCTCAGAGCCTTGGCGAAACACGAGCGTGACAAGGATCTTGAAAGCGTCTTGCGGATCTTGGAGAAGTCGGGTGTCAAGGAAATCAAGACCGATGGTAGGAGCATCGAAGAGATGATGAGGACCTCTAATGCCCTCAAAAGAGCCTGAAATCGATCCTTCCAGCCTGCTGGACTTTCTTCGGTTGGTTGGCAGAGAGTTGTCCCGTGCAATTGTGTTGGTCGCCGCCGGGGGCACGGCGCTGACGCTCCTTGGTGTCAAGCCTTCCACGCGAGATATTGACTTCACTGGCCCAGGCGAAGACATTGAGGCCTTCAAGCGGGCGCTTGGCGGCATCCCGCACGGGATGAAAGTCGACACTTGGCCGGGTGGTCAAGTATTCACCCAGTTCCTGCCCTCGGACTATCTCGCGAGGAGCAAACCAATCAAGCAGCTGACGAACATCGATCTGAGAGCGCTTCATCCAGTGGATGTCATCGTAACCAAGATCGGTCGCCTGGACGAGCGAGATGAGCAAGACATCGAAGCCTGCATTCGCGAGTTCAAGATCTCGAAATCTGCCGTGGCAAAGAGAGCGAAGAGGGTTGCCTACGTCGGCAACGAGGAACTCTTCAGATCGAACGTCGAGTACGCCCTTCGTCGGTTCTTCGGTTCCAAGTAGGTTGCGAATCGGCAGACGGTCTGTCCCTAAAGGGTGTCGAGTCAATATCGTGACACGTACTGTATGATCAGGTAGGCGTGGTTCAGTCTCGACAGGGCGCGGACCGGGTCTTTCTTGCGGTTGCAACCGCGCCCTTGCGGCCTCAACAACCCTCCAGCGGACTGTCCGGGGGGCAACGGGATTCCGATCGGAATCGGCTCGTTCACTGTTCACTCTAGCTCGGTGATGTCGACGACCACGACTTTACGTCCTTCCCACTCCTTGGGTAGGTAGACCTGGTTTCCGCGCCCATAATTCTTCACTTCAGTAAGGGCGACGTTGAGTGGATTCCCTTTCTCATCAAGCGCGGCGAGAGCCTCCCGCCGTTTTCGGATTTCGATTCGCATATGGTTGGCGTTCGTGGATGGTCTTGTCGGCTTGTTTGTAGAGGACGAGACGAAGGGAGAGGCATGAGTCTGGGTAGCCGCCAGATTGTGGTCCCAGCCTGCACTGCTCTGGAGATCGGGAAGGCTGACATCTTATTTGTATCGAAAAGACATTCTAGAGACCTGGAATGGGCGCGGATCGAGGGACGACCCAAGACGGAGTGTTCGAGCAGCTCTTCTTGCGCGCCTTGGAACTCATGTACTCAGACATTGAGCCTGAGCCAGGCTTTCACCGATTCATCAATGAATGTAGTGATGTTGTTCGAAGCCGTGCATGGGACTCTCTCAGGAGGCTCGACATCCCGTCGGATCTCCGCCATATTGAGAGTTGGCTCAGCTCTCTTCTCGAGGACGAGCCCCCCGAACCGCAGATCAGGGGTCTGTACTTTGGAATCTCGGATCCGTTCGTGGGCGTCGGCTACGAACTCTACTTGTGCGGCTCGAGCCGTTATGATTCAGCGGATGTTGACTTCGCTTGGGCTGCTAATCCGGACTATTGGCCGGAGGATCGATACTCGAAATCCGATGTCTTCCATGCGATGTGGGCGCCGTCAGGGCAAAGACAGCTGCCCTATCAGCTCGCGGACGATGCGATCCCGCTTGTCTATGCGGGTCTCTTGGCTAACTGGCTCTCTTCCCGCATGTCACGGGTCGTCCTGGGTAACGCGAAGTCGCGCGTGATTGCGGTCGGTCATGACGAAGGTGATGCGTATCTCTTGGGTATTGTCGACTCAGACGGATATCACAAGTCGAGCCTCAAGGCTACGTTGGAAGCGATTGGTGAAAGGGAACGCCAGGTCGAGAGGTTTGTCGCCGGACTTGAGCCTGGCCAACGTGGCCACACCGATGAAAACCGGGACTTTCCCTAGTCCGTCGCCAAGTCTGGAAGCTTCAGAGCGACGCATAACCGAATCTCTCTCGATCCCGCGAACCGCTTGGAGGTCGACGAGGTCGAGAAGATCGTTCACGGGCCGGCTCCGGCCTGCCGTGGATGGCGTATGTTTGGCGGATGCCTGGCTGGTTCAATGGAAGAGAGCGCGTTCCCGGGCCCGATGAGGTTGCGTCTCGGTGGTGAGGCCGCAGGATTCCTTGGGTTTCCTGACTATAGTGTCAAATACCATGAGGAACCGCTTCGAGGAGGTCCCTTCTTAAGTGACCCTCAGGTCTTTCGAATGTCCCACTCCATAGAAAAGTGGACCGGGTGGGATTTGAACCCACGGCCTCTACCATGCCAAGATAGCGATCTTCCAGCTGATCTACCGGCCCGCGAGCGGTGTGTATTCGAGGAGGGGATATGAACTCTTGCGGGCAGGTTCCCGCACTCCCAAAGCGGAGTTCGCTGGCTAGGGAGAGATCATCTTACGCATGAGGACTCCGCTCGTCCCCAGGCGGGCGACGGTCTTGAAGCCCTCCCGCCGGAACATCCCCGGAGTCCCGAACCATCGCCATTCCGGCACGGCGGCCATTCTTTCGGAGACGACGGGATACGCCTCAACGACTCCGCCTCCCTGTCTCTTGATCGACTCCAGCGCCGCGTGCAGCGCGAACTTGGCGATTCCCTTCCCTCGGTGGCTCCTCGCCACGAAGAAGCACGTGATTCGCCATAACGTCTCCGTCGGGTCCGGAGCGGCCACTTTGCGGTAGTTCCGTCCCGCATCGATCCTCGGGAGCTCCTCCCGTCTTCCATACTGGCACCATCCGACCGGACTCTTGCCATCGTAGACGAGGATCGCGTGGGACCGCCCTTCGCGGACGAGCGCCTCTTTGTCGGTCCGATTCAGCGCCTTGCGTTGTTCACCGGACAACCCGCGTCCAATCGGCTTCGGCCGTTGGTAATAGATGCACCAACACTGCCCCTGTTGGACCGCCAACACCGCGAAATCGTCGAACGTTCGAGCGCTCAGCTCGCGCGTGGTGTACGCCACCGTGGCCCTCGCCTATGGGTTCGAGATGAATGCGCGAACAGTCGTGTCGAAACCCATCAGGCCGCCGCCTTCGACTTCTTGGCAGGAGGAGCCTTTCGCGCGGGCTCCGCGAACATCTCCAACGGCTTCTCCCGCCGGAGCTTCTCCCCTGGAATCGGAACGGGATATTCGCCGACGAGGCAGCCCAGGCAGACGTCGTCCCGCGAGTGCTTGAGCGCCGCGATGAGTCCCTTGAGAGACAAGTATCCCAGCGAGTCGGCGGTGATGAACTCCGCGATCTCCGGCACGGTCTTCTCGTTCGCGATGAACTGGTCCCGCGTCTTCATGTCGATACCGAGGTAACACGGGAATCGGATCGGCGGACAGCCGATGCGAACGTGCACCTCCTTCGCGCCGGCCTGCCGCAGGATCTGCACGATCTTCCGGAGCGTCGTCCCGCGGATGATGGAGTCGTCGATCAGGACGATCCGCTTGTTCTTCACCGCCGAACGGATGGGGTTCAACTTGAGCATGACGCCGATCTCGCGATCCTGCTGGTCCGGCATGATGAACGTGCGCTCAATGTAGCGATTCTTGATTAGGCCCTCCACGAGGGGAAGCCCCGCCATCTGCGCGTATCCCTGCGCCTGCGCCCGGCCCGACTCCGGCACCGGGACGATGATGTCGGCTTCGACCGGATGCTCCTTCGCCAGTTGCTCCCCGATCTTCACCCGAGCGTCGTACACGAGGCGCTCGTCGAGGACGCTGTCCGGCCGCGCGAAGTAGACCCACTCGAACATGCAGTGCGCCGTGTGGTTCGGATGTGGGAGGCGCATCGACTCGAAGCCGTCCGCGCGCAGTTCGACGATTTCCCCGGGCTTCAGGTCGCGGATGAACTTCCATCCGGGCAGCGTATCGAACACGACGCTCTCCGACGCGATCATCATCCGACCGTCCCCTTCCCCGATGCAAAGGGGCCGGACCGCGTACGGATCGCGGACCGCGTAGACGGTGTCCTTGATCATGAGCGCGAGGCTGTACGCGCCGACGAGACGCCGGGTGAACTCTTTCAGCGCGCGATGCACATCGCCGCCGGTGTTGACGATCTCGTTCGCGAGGAGGCGGACGATCACCTCGCTGTCCGAGGTCGTCATGAACGCCCAGCCCTTCTTGCTCAGCTCCCGCCGAATCTCGTCCGCGTTCGCGATGTCCCCGTTGTGCGCGAGGGCGATGTCGCCGTACGACGTCCTCACGACGATCGGCTGCGCGTTCTCGAGCACGCTCGAGCCCGTCGTGGAGTACCGCACATGGCCGATGCCCGAATTCCCGCTCATTTCAGCGAGGTCCTCGTGGGAGAAGACTTCGTGGACCAGGCCCATCCCCCGCTTCGCCTTCAGGCCGCCGTCGTAGACCGCTAGGCCGGCCGACTCCTGGCCGCGGTGCTGGAGGATCCTCAGGCCGTAGTACAGGTCCGACGCCACGGACGACGTGCCGGCACAGCCGATGATTCCGCACTTTTCCGTCGGGCGAAGGTCGGAGTATTCCGACGTCCCTTCCTCGCGGGCCATCCTCAATGCCTCTTCGCCCAGGTGAAACTCCGAATCCGCTTCGTGCGTCCGTACCCGCAGGACGCGCAGTACCCTTTCTGCTTGTGGAACGAATGCTTGCCGCAACGACGGCATCGGATGTGGACGCTCTTCCGTCCCATCTTGCCGAGCGATGCGGTCCCCTTCGTCACGAAGCCCACCCGCTCATGGGGAGATGTAGATCACGTTGTCTCCGCGGACGATCGCGAGGTCCATCTTCCGCTGGGCCTGGTTGTCCTGCATCTCCTCCGCGTTGCGGAGGACGAGGTTCATGTGCGGGTCGAATCCGTCCAGGATTCCGCGGTACCCGCGCCCGCCCTTCAATTCAACCATCACGTTCGAGCTGATCCGCTGGTTGAGGAGAGAGAGCGGCTTAATCATTGGACCACGGCGCAGCCATGGAGGCGCGCTACTTAAAGGTTTACGGGTTGCGCGAACTTCGGCCGTCGACGTCGCGGCCGTTGCCCTTCGACGGATCGACGAGGAATCCTGAATCGCGGAGGACATCCATCCCCACGATCATGTGATACCGCATGTCTTTGCGGTCCGTGATCGCCACCGCGACGTCGAATTCCCGCCCGGCGATCTTGAGCCTTGCGTCGGCCACGTCGCGTTCCTCGAGCGCCTCGGCGGCGGCCGCACGGACCCGGACTCGGTCGAAGACGGGCCCCAGCCCCGCGCGGGCGGCGAGGTCCGTGTCCAGGCTCGTGCGAGCCGCGCCGGTGTCGATCCTCGCCAGGACGCGGAGTTCCCCCTTGCTCCCGAGGATCGTCACTTCTTCCACGACGCCGATCGTCGTCCGCGCGACGTTCCGTCGACGGTCCGAAACCACGGGGTGCACCCGCCTTCTCCCTTCGGCCGGGCCGATACTCGTCCGTCGATATATCCTTAACCGCCTCATTCTCTCGACACGTTTTTCTGCCGCGAACCGCATCGCGGGGTTCTGCATTTGGCCGGCGGCCTCCCATGAAAATCGGCGTGATCTCGAAGAAGGCGGCGTACTGGTCGACGAAGGCGCTCCTCGCGGCGATCCGTGACGCCGGCCACGAGGCCACCTATGTGAAGACGGACGAAGTCCGCTTGATCGTCGCGGGCGAGGACGACGCGACGTACAACGGGGCGTCGCTCCGACGACAGGACGTCCTCATCCCTAGGATCGGGCGATCGATGACCGATTTCGGCAAGATGCTCCTCCGGCAGCTCGAGCTCATGGGCGTCCGCACGACACTCGCGAGCGACGGCCTCATCACCGCGCGGAACAAGTTCCTCGCACTCCAGTCGTTGCGGCAGGCGGACATCCCGATACCCCGCAGCATCCTCCTCGCCTCCCGGCCGAACCTGATGGAGGCCGCGCAACTCGTCCATTATCCCGCGATCCTGAAGATCCTGTCCGGGACCCAAGGGATCGGGGTGATGCGGGTCAAGAGCATCGAGGAGACCGCTTCGATTGTCGACACGTTGAAGTTTTTCGGCGAGGTCATGTGCCTCCAGGAATACATCCCGAATCCGGGCGTGGACATCCGCGCCCTCGTCGTCGGAGACCGCGTCGTGGGGTCGATGAAGCGGGTCGCGCCACACTACGAGTGGCGGGCGAACATCCACCTTGGCGCGAAAGGCATCGCGATGGACCTCGACGACCGCGCGAAGGAGGTCGCCGTGAGGGCGTCGAAGGCAGTCGGCCTCGAGATCAGCGGCGTCGACATGATCTTCCGCGGCGATACGCCGTACGTCCTCGAGGTGAACGCGTCTCCGGGTTTCCGAGGACTCCTCGAGGCCACCGGGATCAACGCGGCGGAGGCGATGGTCGAGTACGCCGTCGGGAAGGCGAAAGCCGGGTCGCCGAAACGTCCTTGAGCGGGGCGACCGTTTCCTCGGCATGGACGAGGCGCCGATCCCCGGGTCGCGCGTCCGGGCGGCCACGAAGCACGGCACCCTCACCGTCGACGACATCGCGGCGATGCAGCCGGGCATGGCCCGGCTCATGGACGAGCTCAGCCGCCGCTACTGGGTGCTCTACTACGCCGCGAAGGCGGGGAACTGGGACCTCGCCCGGTACATGGAGCAGGAATCGGAGAAGCTCCTGACGACCGCCGCGGTCGCGCGGCCGAAGTATCGGGACGACATCGGCTCGTTCCTGCGGGATCGCTTCGGGCCCATCGCCCGTTCGATCGAGTCACGGGACTGGCCCGCCTTCGAGGCCGCGTACCGCCGGGGGATCGAGGATTCCGACACATATCACGAGAAGTACAACAAGCGCTTCATCCGGTTCCGCCTCCCGGACCACCCGCCGGAATGGTTCGACCTCGCCCCGCGATAGCTTTTTGGCCCGCATATGCGTGCCCGTGGCGTATTCGCATGGACTACGTCACTTTGGGACGAGGCGGTCCGAAGGTCTCCGTGATCGGGGTGGGGATGTGGCAGGCGGGCGGCAAGGCGTGGGGCGCCGACGTCCGAGACGAGGACTGCCGCAAGGCGATGGAGCACGCGGTCGAACTGGGGATCAACCTCGTCGACACCGCGGAGGCGTACGGCGACGGGCACTCGGAGAGCGTCATGGCCCAGGCGATCCGAAACGTCGGCCGCGACAACGTCTTCCTCGCGACGAAGGTCGCGGGATGGCACCTCCATCCCGACGACGTCAAGAGGGCGTGCGCGGCAAGCCTGAAGCGGCTCGGCGTGCGGGAGATCGATCTGTACCAGGTGCACTGGCCGGATCCCTGGAGTCAGGTGCCGCTGCGGGAGACGATGAAGACGCTCGAGGCGTTGCGCCGCTGGGGCAAGATCCGCCACATCGGCGTGAGCAACTTCGGCGTGCGAGACCTGGAGGAAGCACGGGCCGCCCTTTCGAGAGACGACATCGTCTCGGACCAGGTGCGGTACAACATGCTGCAGCGAGAGGTCGAGGCGGAGGTCTTGCCGTACTGCGAGCGGGAGGGGATCGGCGTCCTCGCGTGGAGCCCGATCGGGAAAGGCGTCCTCTCCGGCAAGTACCACCGCGGGAAGCGGCCCAAGGACCGCGTCCGAGCCGACGAGGAACTGTTCAAGCCCGCGAACCTGCGCGCCGCGGCGCCCCTGGTCCAGGAGCTCCGGAAGATCGGGAAGGCCCATCGCAAGACGCCGGCGCAGGTGGCGCTGGCGTGGCTCCGCCGGCATCGACATGTGATCCCGATCCCCGGCGTGAAGCGGTCCTCGCAGGCGGAAGAGAACGCGGGAGGCGCAGGCTGGTCTTTGGACTCCCGCGAAATCCGGGGGCTGGCCGGGATCCTGCGGCGATTGAGGATCGACACCTTCTAGGGCCCGGGTTTCTTCCGACGCATCAAGACGGCCGCCGCCACCGCGACGATCGCGACGACGATGACGACGCCCCCGATCAGGAGCGTCGTGTTGATTCCGGTCGTCCCGCCTCCGCCTCCGACGGCGCGGACGGTGAACGTCCCGTTCATCACGTCCGGATGGTACTGGCATCGATACGTGTAGTTGCCCGGAGCCAAGGTCACCTGGAAGCTGTAGCGGATCGAAGCCCCGAAGTCGTTCGAGTGGGGTTCGCTCGTCTGCTGGACCCGGTCGTTGTTGAGATCGATGAACCAACTGTGGAGCTGGCCGTCCGCCGACGTCAGATCGATCGTGACCGTGTCGCTCTGGTTGACCACCAACGTGGGACCGGGTTTCGTGAACGTCCCGTTCACCTCGCCCCAGCCGAGCGTGCCGTCTCCGTACAACTCGAACGTCGGCGCCACCCGGACGACGATCTGGCCCTTCATGATGGCCGGATGGTAGTGGCACCGATACGTGAAGGTCCCGACGCGGTCCGCGGTGAACGAAAAGGTCCCAGCGGTGTTCCCGCTAAAGTCGCTCGAATGCGGCTCGCCGGTGTCCACGGCGGAGTTGTCGTTGTAGTCGACGAACCAGTCGTGAAATACGCCGGTGCCGTCGACCGAGTGGAGAGTGAGGTCGACCGTATCGCCCACGGTCACGGTGATGGTCGGTCCCGGGTTCGTGAGCGGGGTGCTCGTGAACCCCCAGCCGGTGTTCTGACCACCGTACAGCGTGAACGGCTCGACGTCGGCCCGCACCGGCGCGAGCGCAAACGCCGACGCGACGAATGCAAACGCCAGAGCGGCGACGTAGACTGCCTTTCGAGTTCGACTCATGGTCCGTTCCTCCGGCTCGGCGAGCCGATTCCCCGTGATAAACCTTTCCCGGAATCATCATGTGGATAGAGCTGAGTGTGGTGCGGGGGATGGGAATTTCCGCCCCGCGCGTGCGCGCGGAGCATTTGAACCCACGGACTCCTGCGAGACCGGATCTTAAGTCCGGCGCCGTTGTCCTAGCTTGGCTACCCCCGCGCCGCGCCCATCGGGCCGTCGGTTAATGCCTTTTACGTTCGGTCGCCTCGGGCGTTCGCCGAACGGCTCCGGCCGCATGGACGCGCGGCAGGCCCGATGCAACGCAACGACGTCGGTCCCCCGCGATGCGAATTCGCCCTCATTTCGTTCGCGGTCCGAGGCTTTAATAGAAAGGGCGCGGGTCCGGTCCCCGTGGCGCGCCTCGACGGGCGAGTGGCGTTGGTGACGGGAGGGAGCGGAGGCATCGGCCGCGCGGCCGTCGTCGAGCTGGCGAAAGAAGGTGCGGACATCGCGGTGCAATTCAACCGGGGGAAGGAATCCGCCGATGCGGTCGTCGAGCGGGCGCAGAAGCTAGGCCGCCGCGGCATCGCAATCCAAGCGGATGTCGGAGATCCCAAGGCGTGCGAGCGCCTCGTCCGCGAGGCGATTCGGTCGCTCGGCCGACTCGATGTCGTCGCTTGCTTCGCGGGCCACCCGTACCGCGACGAGGAGTGGAACAAACCGTTCGAGGAACTCACGCCCGCGGAAATTCGCCGTCCCCTCGACGTCGACCTCCTCGGATCCGTCTACGTCGCGCAGGCCGCCATCCCGGCGATGGTCGAGCGAGGTCGCGGCAGCCTCATCTTGACCGGCTCGACCCCCGCGATCACCGGGGACGCCGTCGGGATTTCGTACCTGATGGCGAAGGCGGCGATTCACGCGCTGGCCCGCGCGCTCGCCCAAGCGTACGGCCCGAAGGGCGTGCGCGTGAACGCGCTCGCGCTCGGGAACATCACGACCGGCCCGATGGAAGCCGTATCCGATGTAGAGCGGCGCAAGCTCGCGGAGGAACCCGCCCTGAAGCGGTGGGGAACGCCCGAGGAGGTCGGACGCGTCGTGGTCTTCCTGGCCTCCGACGACTCGGCGTACATCACCGGCCAGACGCTCGTCGTCGACGGCGGGTACGCGATGCGCTGATCCGCTCACGGCGCGGGCAGCGTCACGCCTTCCATCGCGAACGTCGCACGCGTCCCGCAATTGTGGCACGTGAGGAGAAGGAGCGCCTTGCCATCGGAGAATTGTTCGCGGATGATCCAGTGGCATCGGCCGCACCGGCACTGGAGCCGGAATTCGTCGTCGGAGCCGCGGACCTGGAGCCGGAGCCCGTCTTCCGCGCTCCTCCAGCGCTGGACGACCATTGAGGGAGTCGCATCGTAGCGGACGTCGCGGACCATTCACTCCTCCGACCGTTCAACGGCTCGGCGCCTTAAACACCTTTCCCACGGCCGATGGATACGAGACTCGGCCTTCGCGGACCTTCGCGAACTTCGTGAGCCGATGCGGTTGCGTCGCGTGCGGGCCGAGGATGTGCGTGACCCGAGCGCCCCGTGCGAGGAGCGCATCGGAGAGGAGCGACCGGTGGCATTTCCACGGCACCGCTTCGGCGCACATGATGGCGGCTCGTCGCTCCGTTGCCGAGAGGAGCAGCCGGTCCAACGCGGCGGCGAATTCGGGCGAAGCCATGTGGTCCGCATAGCCGCGGAAGCCCGCGCTCTCCCAGCCCGTGTTCCGGCTGTCCGGCCGTGGCTTGCGGTAGCCTCCCAGGTCCACGAGGTGTTCGTATCCGACGCCGTGCGCCAGTAGCTCTCGCCCGAGGAACGCGGCCGTGGCCCACGGCGCCCGGGTGGACGTCGGGAAGTGGCGGACGTCGACGAGCAACTGGATCCGGTGTCCCTCGAGGAGCGAGAGGAATTCCGCGAACGTTCGCGTGGAATGTCCGATCGTGCAAATCGCCCCCGTGGCCGGCCCGAACATCGCGATCCTGTCCGCGTCAGAGACGACGATCCCCCGTTACGAACCTATCGGAGCTGCAGGTGTACGATCTCGATGAGTCCGTTCGACGGCGGTTCGAAGGACCTTGATTCGGCCGCGGACTCGCAGGCGCTGGCGCCGATCGGTCTCCGGCGCCGTACCCGACGCCCGGTCTACGAGACGGTTGCCGTGTAGATGTCCTGGTCTCGGGGCGTCGCCGCGGCGACGTTCCGGTTGTCGGCCCAGATCGGATGGACGCCCGCCGCGTTCGAGGCGATCCCGTTGTAGTCGCCGAGGAACGCGCCTCCGCCAGCCGTGATCCCGAGATTCGGGTCGAACGGGGCGTCCGTCACCCGGACGTTCGGGAGGAAGCTGACGCCGTCGTCATCGGACTGCGCGTAGTACACGTCCAGGAGCTTCCCGTCCGGATCGTTCCGGCTGTCGTAGAACGAGACGTCCACGCGCCCGTCGAAGGTCGTGATGGCGGGGAAGATCTGGTGGTTCGTGGCGACATCGTTCACCCGGCTCGGTGCGGACCAAGACCCTCCGAGGTCCATCGAACGGGCGATCACGATATCCGCGTTGCCGGTCGAGTAGTCCGCCCACGTCACGAAGACGGTGCCTGTCGTCTGGCTCACTGCCATCCGCGGGAAGCTGTCGAGGCGGTACCGGCTCCCCGGGAGCGGCTCGGGCACGGGGACGATCGAGGCGATCGGCCGCTCGGGCTCGAATGTCGCCCCGCAATCCAGGGAGCGTGTGAATAGGATCGTGTCCTTGCGGAAGTCCTCCCATGCCACGTACACTTGGCCTCCCGGTCCCACAGCCACCGTGGTGCCCTGGTTCTGCGAGTTCGGCGAGTGGCTCAGATGGATGATCGGGGTCCACGACCGTCCGCCGTCGACGGATCGCTGGAACACGATGGGGACGGACCCGCCGGCGCTTTCGAAGAGGGCCCACGGCATGTACAAGTTGCCATCGCACGATCCGCCGGTGTCGTCGACGGCGATCCATTCCTTGTCGGTGACGCGCGAGTTCCCCGGGCCGCCCAGCTTGTCGCTTGGCGTGTCGTGCCCCGCGTACACGACCGAGGTGAAGTCGTACGTCGCCCCGAAGTCCGAGTATCGCGTGAGGACGACCCACCCCGCGAACTCCGTCGTCGTCGGCCCGAACGCGAGCCACGCCAGGTAGACGCGTCCCTCTCGGTCCGCCGTGATGACGGGGTCGCTGCCGATCGTCCAGCCGGCGTC
>DASWDU010000029.1 GCA_036395115.1 Thermoplasmata archaeon
AACCACGCGATCGACGGCGAGGGGGCGAGCGGCGTGCGCGCGGCCTGGAACCTCGGCCACCTCGTGGGGCTCGAGCGGCTGGCGACGCTCCTGCCGCTGGCGGCCTGGGTGGCGCTCACGGGATGGTGGCTGGCGCGCACGGCACGCGCGGAGGACGCGGCGGCGCCGCGCGGCTAGACCCAATGCCGGTTAGATAAGGACCGCGCCCGGAAGCCATCAGCCTGCCTGATCCAAACCCGGACCTGCTCTGGCTTGTCTGTTCAGTATCTTACGGTTATAAAGCCGTAAGACAATGAACGACGACCCAGAAGCCCTTCGATCCCGGCGCCAGCGAGTGCTCGCGGGACTGCCCCCTCTGGAAGAGGTCCTCCGAGGCAGCGTGTTCGTGCGATCACTTCGTTGCGGAAAGGCGGGATGCCGGTGTGTCTCTGGAGAGGGTCACCGCGCCGTCTACCTCAGCGTAACCCTCCCCGGAGGTCGGACCGAGCAGATCTCGCTGCCTCCCAAGCTCGTTCGCACCGCCAAGCAATGGGTGAAGAACTACATGCTCTGGTGGAAGGCCATCGAGGAGCTGTCCGCGATCAACCGTCAGGTCTTACGGCAGCGACGTCGGCCGGCGACACCGTCGGCAGGACGGCCAAAGCGCAAGCGCCGAAGATCTTGAGCGGGTGAACGAATGGACCTCGGACAAGCACTGCTTGCGGCCTCGATCGCACCTGAGACCGGTCTCGATATTTTTTCCAGCGAGCTCGATCTGGATGATATCAGGCGCGCCCTGGAAGCCACGGGAACGGCCACCATAAGGCGGCGCAAGCTGCCGGCCGAACACGCCGTATGGATCGTGGTTGGAATGGGGCTGTTTCGAGATCGCCCCATTCAGGCCGTCGTACGACACCTCAACCTCGTCCTGCCTGATGCGAAGCGGCCCGGAGGTCTTGGACGGATAACGGGCGGCGCCGTGGTGCAAGCCCGTGACCGACTGGGGTCCGAACCATTGGCCGTCCTCTTCGGCGACACCGCCGACAACTGGGCCACGGCTTCCGCCGACAAACACCGCTGGCGCGGCTTGGTCGTCCATGGACTCGACGGATCTACGCTCCGTATCCCCGACACCGAAGAGAACGAATCCGCGTTCGGCCGCCCGGGCGCCAGTCGCGGGCGATCCGCTTATCCTCAGGTACGCCTCGTCGCCCTGATGGTCCTTCGTTCGCACATCTTGGCGGCGCTCCGGCTCGGACCCTGTACGTCCTCCGAACTCAAACTCGCCGAGGACCTCTGGCCTCTGCTTCCCGACGACTCGATCACGCTCATTGATCGTGGCTTCATCTCTTACAAGGTCTTCCACGACATCCAAAGTGGTGGAAAGAACCGCCATTGGCTGACCCGAGCCAAAGCCAAGCTCAAGTTACGCGTGATCAAGCGCCTGGGACGCGGAGACGACCTCGTCGAACTACCCATCAATCGCCACCTCCGCCGCGCTCACCCGGACTTGCCGGAGACCCTGCAGGTGCGTGCCATCCGATACCAGCGTCGCGGCTTTCCCGCCCAGACCTTGCTCACATCTCTCCTCGACTCCACACGCTATCCCGCCCGCGAAATCGCCGAGCTTTACCACGAGCGCTGGGAATTGGAACTGGGATTCGACGAGATCAAGACACACACGCTCGACCGCGAGGAAGCGCTGCGCAGCCGTGCCCCCGAACGCATCCGACAGGAACTCTGGGGACTCGCCATCGGCTACAACCTCGTCCGTCTGGAGATGGAGCGCGCCGCACAGCGTATCGGTCTGCCGCCGTCTCGGATCAGCTACAGAGCCTCCCTCCTGATGATCCGCAACTTCTGGCTCGCCGCATGGCAAGTAGAAACCGGAAACCTACCGCGACGCCTCGATATCCTCCACGAGGATGTCGCTCTCAACGTGCTGCCGCCGCGGCGACAGCGCCGCTATCCCCGGGCGGTCAAGATCAAGATGAGCAACTACGCCCTAAACCGGGAGGGCCTAAAGTGAACGGCATTGGGGCTAGTCCCGGAGGCACCGGTAACAGGACCGGTAACACGTGAGCTGCCGGCATTCGTGGCCGGCGAAGGTAAGGCCTGGAGCAGCGCCTCAAGCGGCTCCCGGTCGCGAGCATAGACGTACCTTCGCGCCCGAGAAGCGGCAATCACGTTGGTCTGGTGCACGGCCTCCCTGTGCGCCGGAAACAAGGTCTTTCGTCGGAGACG
>DASWDU010000030.1 GCA_036395115.1 Thermoplasmata archaeon
CGATGCGGTCCGACCTGCCCGGGCCCCGGCGGAAGCGGCTCCTCCTCAGCGGTGGCGTGGGGTACCACCCGGACCGCCCCGGCAAGCGCAAGAAGAAGACGGTCCGCGGGAACACGGTGAGCCCGGACATCCTGCAGCTCAATCTGCGGATCGTCCAGCGCGGCCCGAAGTCGATCGAGGACGCGTGGCAGGAGCAGGCGCGATGAAGGTCCCGGGCCAGCCGGAGGTCAACATCGGCGTCGTCGGGCACGTGGACCATGGGAAGTCGACCCTGACGGAGCGGCTCACGGGCGAGCGGACGGACCGCCACTCGGAAGAGATCAAGCGCGGCATCTCGATCCGCCTGGGCTACGCGGACATGGCGATCTACAAGTGTCCGAAGGACGACGAGCCGGCGAGCTACCAGAACACGGAGATCTGCAAGACCCACAACGTGAAGGGCGAGCTCCAGCGGATCGTGTCGTTCGTCGACTCGCCGGGCCACGAGACGCTCATGGCGACGATGCTCAGCGGCGCGGCGATCATGGACGGCGCCCTCCTGGTGATCGCGGCGAACGAGGAATGCCCGCAGCCGCAGACGAAGGAGCATCTGATGGCGCTGGGCATCATTGGCGTCGACAAGATCGTGATCGTCCAGAACAAGATCGACATCGTCGACCCGAAACAGGCGGACGAGAACTACCGGCAGATCCAGGCGTTCATCAAAGGCACGGTCGCGGAGGGCGCCCCGATCGTCCCCGTCAGTGCCCATCACGACGTCAACCTGGACGTCCTGCTGATGATGATCCAGAGAGTCATCCCGACGAAGCCGCACGAGGAATCGAAGTCCGCCAAGATGTACGTTGCGCGCTCGTTCGACGTGAACCAGCCGGGGATCGCGCCGGAGAAGATCGTCGGCGGCGTGCTCGGGGGCAGCCTGATGCAGGGCCACATGAAGGTCGGCGAGGAGATCGAGATCTCGCCGGGGCGCCAGGTGACGATCGGGAACAAGACGGAGTGGAAGAACATCACGACGAGCATCCGGTCCTTGCATACCGGGGGCGCCGCCAGGAAGGACGTCCGGCCGGGCGGCCTTATCGCGATTGGCACGAACCTCGACCCCGTGCTCACGAAATCGGACGGCCTCGTCGGGCGCGTCGTCGGGCCGCCCGGCAGCCTGCCCGAGATCGTGATGAAGATGTCCGTCGAGGTCAACCTGCTCGAGCGGGTCGTCGGCGTGCCGGAGGAGCTGAAGGTCGAGGGGATCAAGACGTCGGAACCGCTCATGGTTTCCGTCGGCACCGCAACGACGGTCGGCGTCGTGACGTCGGCGCGGGAGAACCTGGCCGACATGGCGCTCAAGATCCCCGTCGTCGCAGAGAACGGCCAGCGCGTCGCCGTCTCCCGCCGGATCGGCGGGAAGTGGCGGCTCATCGGCTACGGCGTCATAAAGTGAGCGGGCATCCGACGTTCGTTAACATGTTAACGAGCATCCGCCGCTAGCGCTTCCGAAGGCGGCCCACTTCGCCCGCCTCGATCCGCACGCGGGCCATTCGGACCCGGGCTCCCAGCGCCTCGAGGTCTCGGGCCATCGACACTGCCTCGTCGAGAGGCAGGAGGAAGACGGACTGCCCAACCCACACGACGCCGCGGCGGTGCAGATACGGGACGGGCCTGTCGTACGGTGAGTCCGATCGGCCGAATATGAGATGGCAGACCTTCACGGCCGCGGAGCGCGCGGTCGCGGGCACATCGTAGGAAAGCAGCATCTCCGGTTGGCCGTCGGTTGAAACCATGTCCATTTGTATATACAAAAGTCATATTATAGCCTTTCGGAGGGGTGTGAGAAAGTATTCGGCGACACGCCGTCGGAGGCCACCGCGTCCCCGAGGAGCTCCCGTTAACATGTTAACGGCGAGGGGCAGGCGGACTCCTCCGGTTCGGTCGATATCGAGAAATACGGTCCCGTTCCATGGCCCGCGGACCCATGCGCGTCCTCCACCGCGACCCGAAGACCGGGGAGATCAAGATCCGGGTGGAGAACGCGGACGATCTGTGGCACCTCCACAATCTCGTCCTCCCCGGGGACCACGTGCGCGCCTCGACGTACCGCCGCGAGGACGTGAAGGCGGACAAGGTCCGGCCGGAGCGTGGCGAGAAGGTGCGCGTCACGCTCACGATCCGCGTGGAAGGCGTGGAGTTCCAGGCGTTCTCCGACCGACTCCGGATTACGGGCGTCATCGTCGAAGGGCCGCAGGATCTCGGCCGGCACCACACGCTGAACGTCGCCGTGGACGACGTCCTCTCGGTCATCAAGACGTGGAAGCCGCACGAGTTGCAGCGGATCGAGGAGGCCGTCGCGGCGGCGCAGAAGCCGCTCGTCTCGTTCCTGTCGCTCGACGACGAGGAGGCCCTGCTGGCGCACCTCCGCCAGTACGGGGTGCGGGAGCTCGCGACGATCCGAGCACCGGGCCATGGGAAGATGTTCCCGTCCGGCGATGCCGCCTCCGGCTTCTTCGACGAGATCCTCGGGAAGCTCCGGGCGACCGACCTGGGGGAGGCGCTCGTCGTGGTGGGGCCGGGCTTCACGCGGGACGCCTTCGTCGAGTACGTGAAGGCGCGGGACGCCGCGGTCGCCTCGAAGGTGCACACACACGGCACCGCCCACGCGGGCATGCAGGGGATCCAGGAGGCCCTGCGGTCCGGGGTCGGAGCGAAGGTGTTCGGGGAGACCCGGGTAGGCTACGAGACGCAGCTGGTCGAGAAGCTCCTCGAGGCCATCGCGACGGACCGGCCGTGCGCTTACGGCGTCGCGGAGGTTTCCGAGGCAGGGGATGCCGGCGCGGTCGAGACGCTTCTCGTCAGCGATGCGGTCGTCCGCGACCCGGGGATCGAGGACCTCATGCGAGCCGTCGAGTCCGCGCGGGGGACCGTCGTCCTGGTGAGCCGCCACCACGAGGCCGGCCAGAAGCTCGAGGGCCTCGGAGGGATCGCGGCCCTCCTTCGGTTCCCGATCAAATGAGCCGTCGCGGCGGACGGATCAGGCGCGCCCGCGAGACTCGCCGCGCACGATTCCCGCCGCCACCAGGTGGGCGACTCGGAGCGGCTCGGGCAAGACCCCGCGGACCGTCGTGAGGCGGACGGCCTCTCGGACCTCCACGCTCGTCGTGCCGGCGTACGTGATCCAAAGCGATCCGTGCGTCGTCCGGATCGATTCGACGCCATGTCGCCGGATCACGTGCAATCGTTCCTCCCAGTCGTCGAACCGCCGACGCAGGGCGGTCTCCATCGCGGCGAGGTCCGGCTTCCGGCGGGTGACCGTCACCACGGGCCGCTCAATGGACGCACGCAAGGCGTCCACGTCGATGACGTTGAACCCGCCGACCGCGGTCCCGTCGATGAGGACCATCGCCAGCCCCGGCCGGTAGCGCGACGCGCGGATCATCGTGGCAATGCGGTCCGTCGCGTCGTGGCCGTCGACCTCCGCGAGCGTCGTCAGGACGCCCTCGATGTACGCGGGCGCCTGCACGACGACGCCGACGACGGGCACGGACTCGTCCGAGAACCGGAACGGAGCGTCGTCGATCCCGAGGAACCGGGACTTCGATTTCATCTACTGGCCGAATGGGGTTCGGGGAGTATATTCACTCACCTCCCCCGGTATTTGCTAAGCCTTGGCCTGAGTATTACACGAGCGCTTGCGAGTCTGGAGGGTTGTCAGGTTCCACGTGACCATTCTCCTCCCTCCCCCAAAGGGGGTCCGGAGATGAGCCGAACGCAGTGAGTCGAGCTCGATGGAGACTGTATTGCATTTCAGCGAGCGCGACGGAACCATCCTACATCAGCTTGAGGTGGCCCGTGACCTGGTCGACGATCGAGTTCGGGCCCGGCCCGATGCCGAGGCACGTCACCGTGCCGGGAGGCAGCTCCGTCAGGCCGGCGTCCTCGACGAGCGCCGTCGAGAGCCGCAACGACCGCGCTTTCGCGCGGAGCGCGTGCAGGTCGTGCAGCGTCCCGCCGCGGACGACGACCTTCTTCTGGCCTTCGGCGTACCATTCGGAGAACCACTTCCGACGCTTCGCCTTTGCGTCGAGCGCCGCCATGATCGCCGCATGGGCCACCTGCACCGCGAGCTTGCCCGGGGAGAGCTCCAGGTCCGACCGCACCGCGACGACGAGCTTGTAGTTCATCTAATAGAGCTCCGCGGCGCGCTCTTCCTCGAGTTCTTTCAGCTGCGCCTCGACCTGCTTCAGTTCCGCGCGCGAGCGCTCCCGCCTCTCCTCGTAGTGCGTGCGGGCGTCCGCCGACTGCAGGCGCATCCGCCGTTCCGCGTCCTTGATCGCGCGACGCAATGCCTCGCGCCGCTCCGCGAGGCCCTGCAGCTTGAGTCGGACACGGTGGTCGCGTTCCTCCTCCGTGAGCAGTTCCCCCGGCCCCGGCTTCGGGACGCGAGCGAGGGCCGGATGGACGCGCGCCATCGACGGGTACGCGCCGCGCCACCAACCCAGGGCGAAGAAGAGCGCGGACAGACCGAGCAGGCCGCCTGCGATGTTCGGCGCGTTCACGTCGCCGAAGCCCGTCGTCGGGTTCACGCCGAGCGAGTTCAGGAAGAACGACCAGAACACCGTCACCGCGATCGAGAGGACGATGCCCAGCGTGAGCCGGTACAGGGCGTCGTACTCCCGGTCGAGCTCGCCCTTGCGCGGATAGAGGGCGTTGATGAGCAGCCAACCCGGGAGGAAGAACAGGAGCACGAGGGCGCCGATCACGCGGAGCGTCGCGACGACCGCGGCGAATGCGTCCGCCAACGCGGAGCCGAGCGGGCCGAGTCTATTTGAATATTGTGCGCATGACTGTGCGCGTGATGCGCGTTGATTTTCAAGGAGAAAGGCTTAGGTCGGTCCGCGCATTCGTCCCGCCCGGAGCGATCCGACGGACCGGAAACGCGTCAAGACCTACGTGCGGGGCTTCGACGACATCCTCGCGGGCGGGATCCCGGAGGGCTACATCGTCCTCCTGAGCGGTGCGCCGGGCACGATGAAGTCGTCCCTCGCGTTCGCGGTCCTCTACCAGAACGCCCTGCAAGAGAACCGGAAGTCCGCGTACTTCACGCTCGAGCAGTCGAAAGGCATCACGCTCGAGCACATGGCGTCCCTCGGGATGGCGGATCCGAAGGCCTGGGAGCATCTGACGATTCTCGACATGGGGAACATCCGCAAGAATCTGAACTACCTCCAGGGCCGCGGCACGTGGCTCGAGCTGTTCAAGATGTACTGCAACAACGTCATGAAAGCGGACCGGATCTCGATCCTCGTCGTCGACTCGCTCGACGTCCTCGAGACGATGGCGAAGATGCAGGATCCTCGGGCCGACCTGTACTTCCTGTTCGAGTGGCTGCGTGACCTCGGCCCCTTGACGCTCCTCATCTCCGAGAAGCCCGTGGACCTCGGCCCAACGTCGCACGCGCCGTCGGAGGCATACCTCGCGGACGGCATCGTGCAGCTCGAGATGCACCCGACCTCGGACCTGTTCGTGCAGCGTCGGCTGCGCGTGACGAAGATGCGGTCGACGAAGCACGATCCGGGCGCATTCGCCATGTCCTTCGAGGACGGCGGATTCGAGGTCACGCGCGCGGTCACGGGGCCGGCGTGAACGCGATCCCGACGTCGGGCCGATCCGGGACGTCGCTGCGGCGGTCGTCACACCCGCGCGACTCGGTCCGGCAGGCCTTTATACCGGCCGCGGGGATGGGCTCGATCCCCCGGAGGGACGCTCCATGAAGATCCTCGTGGCGGACGACGACGCCACGCTCCGATCCGAGCTTCGCGAGCTCCTCCAGGAGGACGGCCATCAAGTCCTCGCGGCGTCGGACGGCGGCGAGGCGCTCCGGCTCGTCGACCGCGAGGCGCTCGACGTGGCGCTCCTGGATCTCCGGATGCCGAAGGCGTCGGGCCTCGAGGTCTTGCACCGCCTCCGTGCGTCCCAGCCTCGGGCGGCCGCCGTGATGATCAGCGGTCAAGGTACAATCGATGCCGCCGTCGAGGCGATGAAGGCGGGCGCGGTCGATTTCGTCGAGAAGCCGTATGACGTCGAGACGCTCCGGCGCACCCTGAAGGCCGTCCAAGAGGAGCGAGCCGCCCGGGAGACTTTGAGCGGCTCCTCGGCCGGACCGGACCCCGTCCCGATCCTCTCCGAGGCCGCGGGACGCGGCGCCTTGCTCGCCGTCCTCGGCCCGTCCGGCACTGCGCCCCGGGGTGCGGCGCGCGTCCTCCGGATCGAGGAGGAAGGCCGTCCGCCGAGCGTCTTCGCGCCGCGGCAGCTGTACCACCTGAACGTCGCGATCGAGGAGCACGTGCGCGGCGCGGAACGGCCGGTCGTCTACGCCGCGGACCTCGCGATGCTCGAGGCGACCCACGGCCGGGCCGATGTGCTCGCATGGATCCGCCACGTGAGCGGCAAGTGCGCCGCGAAAGGCGGGACGCTCGTGGTGGGACGGCTCGATCCCGGCCTCGCCGCCGACGTCGCGGCGGACGCCTCCGTCGACGTCCCGTCGGGGCCGCTGCAAGGCATGCTCGAGTCGCTCGCCAACCCGATTCGGCGGGCGGTCGTCGGCTTCGTGTTCGTTTCCGGGCCCGCCGCGTACTCGGCGATCCTCAAGAAGAGCTTCGTCGACTCGTCCTCGAAGCTCTCCTTCCACCTGTCCAAACTCCAGACGGATGGGTTGCTCGAGAAGGTCGACGCGGGCCGGTATGCGGTGACGGACGCGGGCCAGCGCGCCTGGCGGATCGTCCGCGCGCTCTCCGAAGGCCGCCCGCCTGCGGTCGTGTTATCGGGACCGTGAACGAGGGCGTCGGACCTCCCGGGACCGGGAGCCGTTGCGCTTGTCAATCGCCGTCAACTGGCCCGTATATATCCAACGGCCTCCATCGTTTCGGGCGAGACGGATGATGGTGACGCTACCACCCGAGCGGAAGACGGTCTCCCGCGCCATCCTGATTGTCGACGACGACGAAGGCGTGCGCGAGAACCTCGCCGAACTCTTCGACGTCGTCGGGTACCGAGTTCTCACCGCGGCGAGCGCCCCCGAGGCGATGGAGCACCTCGCCCGCGAGCGCGTCGACCTCCTCCTGACCGACTACCGGATGCCGGGCCCGAACGGCGTCGAGCTGATCGATGCGGCCCGGCGGGCCCGACCCGGCCTGCGGGCGGTCCTGATGACCGCGTTCGGGGACAGCTTCACCGAGATCGAGAGCGTCCGTCGGGGCGCGGTCGGCTACCTCAACAAGCCGTTCGAGGCCGACGAGGTCACGGGCCTCGTCGGGCGCATCCTCTCGTTGAAGGGGGACTGAAAACCATGCAACCGCTTCGGGTGAGCCAGACGATCATGGACGAATATTCCGCACGGATCCTCCTGGGGACCTCCTCGGGTCCCGTCTCTGCGATCGAGCTGAGCCGCCGGTTCGGCATTCCGATCGCCGCCTGCTACCGCCGGATTAAGGACCTGGAGGGTCTCGGGCTCATGTTCTGCGAGCGCGAGCTGCCTTCGCGGAACGGCAAAGGTCTCCAGCTGTTCCGGTCCCGGCTGAAATCCGTCCGCATCTCGCTGGAGGACGGTCGCCTCTCGGCCCGCGTCGAGCTCGGCTCGCCGGGTCGCCTCGGAGCCCTCGAGGGCGAGGTCATGGAGGAAGTCGTCAACCTCCACGCCCCCGGGACGGGCGCGTAAGCCTTTGTACGCACGGGGCGTTGCGGCCCCATGGCCGACGCCGCCACGACGGTCGCGGAGTTGCGGGAGCGCGTGCGCGCCTTCGTCCGCGCGCGGGATTGGGAGCCGTTTCACACGCCGAAGGACCTCGCCATCGCGCTGTCTGTCGAAGCCTCGGAACTCGTCGAACCGTTCCTTTGGCAGGACGCCTCCGCCCGACTGGCGGCCGAGGATCGCGCGTCGGTCGGCGAGGAGCTCGCAGACGTCATCATCTACGGCCTCAGCCTCGCCAACGCGCTCGATCTTGATCTCTCGGAGGCGGTCCTCGACAAGCTGCGGAAGGACGAGCGGAAGTATCCCGCGGGGCGGTTTCGAGGGCGCGCGCCCTGACCGCCCGAGCGATTCGCGACGACGTCATCGCGCGGGACGCAACGAGGCGAGGGCGATCGGGAAGTCCGCCCGGGCAGGATCCGGCGCGACCAGACGATCCGCCGTGACGAAGCCGCGATCCAGGCAGAGCGTCCGCAACGCCTCGTACGCGAACGACGCGAGCGGCTCGAGGTTCACGACGTCCTCCATGTTGTAGCGGATGAGCAGCTCGAGCGCATCGTCGTCCCCCGCCTCGTACGCGCGCCAGAGCCGGACGGCATCGAAGCCGCCGAGTCCCGAGGTCTCTTCGCTCCGGAGGATGCCCATCTCCCGCTCGATTCGCTTGAGGCCCCCGAAGAACCCGAGCCGGCGCAGCGGATGCATCAGGTCCACGTGGATCTGGTCGAGCCGCATCCGCGGGAACGACTTTCGCAAGAACGGCGCGTCGAACCCGCGGCCGTTGAACGTCACGAGGAGCTGGGCCCGCTCCAACGCCGCGGGCAGGTCCTCCAAGTTGTCCCCCTGCACGAAGGTCTGCCGGCAGCGGCCGTCATACACCCCGGCGACGGTCACGGCGTCCCGTCCGAGCGAGAGGCCGGTCGTCTCGATGTCGAGGAACGCGACCCGATTGCGGAACTCCGTCCACGCGCGCCAATGCTCCCGCGGCGGGAGGGCCCGCGCGAAGTAGCGGTGGCGGCCTCGGCGGAGCGCGTCGGCGGATCGCGCCAGTTCGTCGGCGATGCGACCCGCCTGGCGTTGGGAGAGGCGCGACGGCCGCCGCCCGCTCGTGAAGTCGTCCCAGGTCCGGATCCCGGACCGCCACAACCTCTCCTCCGTCCGATATCCCACTCCCGGGATGTGGACGAACGTCTGGCGCAGCATCCGGGGTGGCGACCCGCCTCCGGGGGATAGCCGTTGCGACGAGGTGGGCGAACCGCCGAGGTTCTGTGACCCTTGCGGGGGGGGTATCATGCCGTCCCCGCTAGGGACTCCACTCCGCTCGGCTCCTCCCGTGCGTCTCCTCCTTCTCGGAGGAGGTCGTAGAGGGGACTCACGACGTCATCGCGGAGGGCACCGGGCCGGAACCGTACGGCCCTTGCCAAGGCCTCGTTCGAGGCCAAGGCGGTCTTCAGGATGTTCATGCCTGCGTTGATCTGCCGGTCCATCTCCCAGTCGCACGCGAGGCACACAAAATCCTGGCCCACCCTATCTCGGCGCCGGGCGCCACACACTGGGCAGGTCTTGCTGGTCCACTGAGGGTTGACTTTGATGACCGGCACGCCGGCGAGGGCGGCCTTGTATTCGATCTGACGGTGAATCTCGGAACGAGGCCAGGAGGAGAGGCGGCGGTTCGTCCGACGGCATCGGCCTCCCGCGCCGTGGAGCGTGAGATCCTCGAGGACGATTGCGGCACGACGCGCCTTCGCGAGCGTCACGAGATTTTTCGAGACTCGATGCAGGCGCTGTTGGACGCGGTTCCTCTCCCTCTGTCCCTCACGGTCCAATAGAATTCGCTGGACCCTGCAATCGTAGGCCTTCTTCCGAGCGAGCCGCCGACGTCGACGGAAATGGATCGCCTGGACCCAACGGACGCCGGCCAAAGGCACCCTCACGGCCCCCGCGGTGTCGCCACTTGCGATGACGCCGTCGAGGGAGTCCTCATTCGTGTCGAGGGCAATTGCGGCTCCTGGCTCGTACGGCTTACGCACCTCCTTCCGCACGACAATGATGATCTTCCCGGGGACTACGGTCAGGCTTCCAAGGCCCCACGACGGGTCGTTCAGGATCGAGCGGTGCCACTCGGAGAGGGGCAGGATGAGCTGGACGCCTTCCGTACCGCGAATCGGGATGCGGAGGCGTCCCGTCTCTCGGTCCAGGGAATAGGACTGGTTCTCCGCCTTCAGCATAAGGCGGCGCATATACGGGGTTGTGGTTCGCTTCCCCATCCTGACTCGCCGTCGATACACCTTCAGAACGGCCAAAGCGACCTCGAACCCAGAGGGGATGTACTGCTTGTACACCGCGTGACGCGCGGAAAGGTCTTTGTACGCGGCCTGAGCGAGCCGAGCGCGGGATCGGTGGTTCCCCAGCAGGGCGCTCCGTATCGATTCGTTCACAAGGAGGCGAAACTCGGCCAGAAGCCAGTTCAGTCGGAAGTCTTCCCATTTCACCAGGAAGACGAGGGCCCGGTGGGCGAGCACGTCCCTCGCATAGGGAAGATGTGGGCGTCAGGTTATGGGGAGGAGATGCCCGAAAGTGAAAATCCGGATCGAGGGACGTCACGAGTGGCGACTGGCTACAGGCTCGCCGTACTGCCCAACCCCGAATGGTTAGGTCCCGACGGCGTCACATTACAAACCGCGGAAAAAGGCTTATTCGCGCCCGCCCGATGGACGCGCGTGTTCGAGGTGCGGGAGCGGGACGGCCTCGCGCGCATCGGCGTCCTGGAGACGGCCCACGGACCCGTAACGACGCCCGCCCTCGTTCCCGTCGTGAACCCGAACCGGCCCGTCGTCTCGCCGCACGACCTCGCGTCGCAGTTCGGCGCGGAGATCCTCATCACGAACGCGTACATCCTGGGCAAGAGCCCGCGACGGGAAGCGATCCTCCGGGAGGGCGTCCACGCGGTCCTCGATTTCCCGCGGGCGATTATGACGGACTCCGGCGCGTTCCAGTCCCACGTGTACGGCGACGTCGATGTCACGAATCCGGCGATCGTCGAGTTCCAGAAGTCGATCGGTGCGGATCTCGGCACGATGCTCGACGTGTTCTCGGAGCCCGGCCACGACCATGCCCGCGCCGAAGCCGACGTCCAAGAGACGATCCGCCGCGCGGGCGAAGCGGAATCGCTCCGGGGCGGGATGGCGCTCGTCGGCGTGGTCCAAGGGGGCCTCCACCCGGACTTGCGGGAGCGATGCGCGCAGGCGGTCTCCTCCCTCGATGTCGCCGTCGGCGCGATCGGCGGCGTCGTGCCGCTCCTCGAGGCTTATCGGTTTCGCGACCTCGTTCGGATCATCGTCGCGTCAAAGAAGGGGCTCGACCCCTCAAAGCCCGTCCACCTCTTCGGCGCGGGCCATCCGCTCGTCTTCCCGCTCGCGATCCTCCTCGGATGCGACCTGTTCGACTCCGCGTCGTACGCGAAGTACGCCCGGGACGGGCGCATGCTCTTCCCGGACGGAACGCGGCGTGCGTCCGATGTCCGGGATAGCGGCTGCCTCTGTCCCGTGTGCACGGCCCACCCGATTCGCGAGATCGCCGGCAGCGAGGCGCTCCTCGCGCAGCACAACCTGCACGTGTGCTTCGGCGCGATCCGGGAGGCCCGACGCGCGATCGCGGCCGGCGACCTGTGGGAGCTCGCCGAGCGACGCGCCCGAAGCCATCCCGCTCTCCTCGACGCGATGCGCGAACTCCGCCGCCACAACGACTTCCTGGAGACGTTCGAGCCGGCCTCCCGCCGCGGCGCCCTGTACTACGTCGGGACGGAGACCGCGCACCGTCCGATCCTGCACCGGTTCCGCCGGCGCCTCGCGGAGCGGTACGCTGGCCCGGTGGCGAAGGGACTGCTCGTCTTGCCGGAGGGACCCCGTCCGTTCGCGGAGCGCCACGCCCGTATCGTCGCGCAGGTCCTCGCGCAGGCGGACGTCCACGTCGTCGTGAAGTCGATCTGGGGTCCCGTGCCGCTCGAGCTCGACCACGTCTGGCCGATGTCCCAGTGCGTCGTCCCCGAAGCGCTCGAGGTCGAGGCGCTCGAGGCCGCCGAGGTGTTCTTCCGCGAATGGGCCGCGGGGGCGGGCTATCCGTTCGGGATGCTCTGGGAGGGGGACGTGACCCTCGAGGCGATCGCGGCCCGGGCTCCCGGCAGTCGCACGGTCGACTGGAACGGGCTTCGCGTCCGAGCTACCGCCGACTTTCAGTTCGGGCGTGGCGCCGCCGACGCACTGCTCCGCGGGACCGTCTCCTACGTCGTCTCGAAGAACACGGGGAAGGTCCGCAACGTCCTCGTCGATGGCGTCCACGTGCTCTCGCTCCGCGCGGAGGACGGCCTGTTCACGCTCAAGTCGGCCGGGGCGATGCGGCTCCGCGAGGCGTTCGACCCCCCCGCCCTCCGGATCGTCGTCGATTCGGACGCGGTACCGTTCCTGCGGGAGGGCAAGAACGTCTTCGCGAAGTTCGTCCGCGACGCGGACCCGGCCCTGCGGCCCGGGGACGAAGCGCTCGTCGTCTCGCCCGACGACGAACTGTGCGCGGTCGCCCAGACGACGATGAACCGTCGAGAGATGCTCGCCTTCAGGCGCGGCGTTGCCGCCCACGTCCGCGCGGGCGTGTCGCCCGCACCGTCCGCTCCGCGACGCTGACGCACGCCAGGTAGTCGTCAAGGGTGTGCAGGAGGCTCATCGCGCTCTCCGCGCTTGCGTCCGCCGCGATCGTCCGGCCGCGTCGCGTGGTGCGGATGTACCCCTCGTCGTCGGGGGAGATCGACGCCGCGACGGCCTCGGCGGCCTTCGGGTCGTCGAACGTCAGCGTGATGCGCGCGCGCGCCTTCATCGGATAGCCCCGGGCAGATTCGAACTGCCGTCGCGGGTTCCAAAGACCCGAATGCTTGACCGCTACACCACGGGGCTGCGAGCGAGGATTCGTGCGGCCGTATAAAGGCAATTGCGTATTCAGCGAACGCGCGGGTCCGCGCCGCTCATCGGAGCCAGAAGAATGCGAACGTCATGATTCGCTGGCACTTGTCGAAACCGTCGGGACAGCTGTACGCGACCATGTCGATCCGATAGTACCCGGGCTCGATGGTCGCGAGTCCCGCCGCCTGCGGCGCGCCGCTGCGCCATACGCCCTCGTAGACGTCCCCCGAGCCGACGGCCCGGATCGTCGCGTCGCATTCGTGATACTCGACGCGGTACCACTCGCCCTCGACGCTGCGGTGCACGACCCACGGGTCCGCGCACGGTAGATAGATCGCCTCGCGGCGTCCGTTGTGTTCCGCGAACGCGACATCATCTCCGATCGAGAAGGTGGACCGCTCCAGGCGCAATGTCACGGCGCCATCGAGGCCGCCCGGGGACCCGGTCCACGGCGGGGACGCGACCAGGAGGAGGCCCGCGATGACCAGGATGGCGGCGAGGACGGTCGCCCGTCCCAGGCGACGCATGGGACGCGTGCGAGAAGGGTCGCCGAGAAAAATGGCGGCGGTCCTAGAATCGCGGCCGAGAATCAGCGCTCAACGAAACGAGCCGTCTCCGCCGAGGACACGGCCCGCGAGATCCGTCGCCGTTGCCGATTCGATGCGGACGCGCAGGAACTCGCCGATCGGGGTGGGCTCCCGCAGGACGACCTGCCGATACTCCGGCGTGCGGGCGAGGACCGTGCCCGCCTTTCCGGGCTCCGTGACGAGGACGCGCACCTCGCGTCCGATCCATCGGTCGTGGATCTCCCGCGCGATTTGGAAGCGGCATCGCGTGAGCCGCCGAGACCGTTCCTTCACCCGCCATCCGACGATCTGGCCGGGCATCGACGCGGCCGGCGTCCCAGCCCGCGCGGAGAAGCGCGTGACGTTCACGATGTCCGGGCGCACCCGGTCCACGAGGTCCATCGTCGCTTCGAACTGGCCGTCGGACTCCCCGGGAAATCCGACGATGATGTCGGTGGAAAGCGTGATATCCGGATACGCGCGGCGGAACGCGGCGACGATCTCCTCGAACTGCGCCACCGTGTACTCGCGTCGCATCGCCGCCAAGATGTCGTCGTCGCCGCTCTGGACCGGGAGATGGAGGAACTTGAAGACCTTCTCCGACGCGTATGCCTCGACGAGGTCGTCGACGATCGGGAGCACGGTCAGCGGGTCGGCCATGCCCACGCGCACCCGGAAGGCGCCGGGGATCGCGTCGATGGCTCTCAGCAGGACGGCGAGGTTCGTCCCCGCGTCGCGTCCGAAGGCGGCCGTGTCCTGGCCCGTCAGTTTGATCTCCCGCACGCCTCGCTCGACGTGCCGGCGGACCTGGTCCACCAACGCCTCGACCGGGTAGGACGCCACCGTTCCCCTCGCCACGCGCGTGATGCAGTACGTGCATCGGCCCATGCATCCCTGGGCGATCGGCACGATCGCATCGTGCCACCCGAAGCCCATCGACTCCAGTTCCGCCGCACGGTCCCCGCACGCGGTCCCGGCCCCGAGCAACTCGACGATCTGCGGCCATTTCCGGGGCGGAAGGAGCTTCGCCCGCGGGACGATCGACCTCACGAGGTCCCGCTGCGCGGCGGCCATGCAGCCCGCCACGACGAGCGGCTTGCCGTAGGCCGCGAGTTCGGTCATGCGACGGACCATCTTCCGCTCCGTCGTCTCGACGACCGTGCACGTCACGAGGACGTGGGCGTCCGCCTCCCGCTCCGAGGCCGTGATCGCGTGGCCGCTCCCGGCGAGGGCCCCCTGCATGAGCCGGGCCTCGCCGTAGTTCTGCGTGCAGCCGTACGCCTCCACGTACACTTTCACGGGCGGGCGATGGAACGTCCGGGTATTTCCGCCTACTGCGCCCCCGGCTCCACAACTCTTATCCCGTTCCGGTCGTTTGCGCCATCATGCAGCAGGGCGACGAAACCATGCCGCCTCCGCCGCTCGATCGTCCCGTCCCTCCGCGGGCGCCCGCCCGCCCCCCAGAGCACGAATTGCGGGACCGCGCGAAGGCCGCGAAACTCCGATCGAAGGCGGCGAAGGCGCGCGTGAAGGCGAATCGGATGACGGATCGAGCGCACCACCTGAACGACAAAGCGGCGCAGTGGGAGCGGCGCGCGGACGAACTCGACAACGTCCTCTCGCAGAGCTAGGTCCCTGGCGACGGACGCTTCCGGGACGCCGGCAGGTCGAGGTTCGGCCGGGCCGCGTAGCCCCGCGCCATGATCTCGTTGACGTACTCCGTCTCAAGGTACCACGACAGGACGGCGCTGTCCGTCTTCGTGAGTTTGCACATGGCCCATCCCGGCCCACGATGCGATGCGAACCGGGATAATCTTTTGTCAACGGGACCGCAGAAGGTTCATGACCGGGGACGGCGCTCGCCGCCGCGGTGGTGCGGAGTGGCGCGCGTGATCGTCTACGAGGAGATCGACGAGTACATCGACGGCCTTGCGAACCGCGGGGATGCGGCGCTCCGGGCCGTCGAGAAGCAAGGTCTCGATGAAGGATGGCCGATCGTCGGGGCCGCGGAGGGGAGCCTGCTTCACATCCTCGCGCGGTCGGTGCGCGCGAAGCGGATCCTCGAGCTGGGCACCGCCATCGGATATTCCGGCACGTGGCTCGCGCGCGCGTTGCCGGACGACGGCGAGATCGTAACCGTCGAGCACAACCCCGAGACCGCGGAGATCGCGCGCAAGAACCTCGAGAAGACGGGCGTCGCGAAGAAAGTGAGGATCCTCCTCGGACCGGCGCAGTCGATTCTCGCGGACCTGAAAGGCCCGTTCGACTTCATCTTCAACGACATCGACAAGGCCGGATACCCGGCGGTCCTCGAGCCGTGCATCGAGAGGCTTCGCGTGGGCGGGCTCCTCGTGACGGACAACGTCTTGTGGCGGGGCGACGTGGCGCGCAAGGATCGGTCGAGCGAGACGCAGGCCATCCGGACGTACAACGAGCGCCTCGCGAAGGATCCGCGCATGGTCACGTCGATCGTGCCGCTCCGCGACGGCGTGAGCATCGCCCTGAAGGAGCGAGACTAGCGCCGGAAGATCGCGCGGCGGGATCGGGGCGGCGTCGCACAAGTTCGCCGGCTTAGCTTGAACAACGGCCATCGGAAGCGTTAAGCGACCCCTGGTTGTTGCGGGCCGCAGCGAGGGGGGTCGATTCGTGATTCTCGGTCAGTACAAACGCGTTCTTCTTTGCTCCGTCGTGTTGGTAGTACTGTCGGCCGCGGCGCCGGGTGTCGTGGTTACCGTCGAGGCGCACAATCCGCTCTCGACACTGTCGGCATGGACAACCTTCCCGCCGAGAATTAACGGTCTCGACGACTGCCTTGCGACGTGGGGTGGCGGGTGCACCAGCGAATGGGCGAACGCGGCGACATCGTTTTTCGATCTGTCGTGGAATGATCCGAATGGGCTCAGTGGAAAAATCCACATGATGAATGACGCCATCAACCTCTATATTGCGGTGGAAATCTACAACGATGACAAGGATTCGTACGATTGCGTGACCCTTCTCTTTGACAACAATCACAGCGGCCCCCTCAGCAGCGGGGGCGCGGGAAAGCAAGATGGCGACGATCTCCTGATCATGTGCGGCGACAGTACGTTCAACGACTTGTATGCGGTCGGCGGAGGCCAGCTGGGTGACACATCGTCCGGCGGGACGATCGACGGAGCCGGAAAGGCCGGGTACGGTGGCGGGGTGTGGTGGTTCGAGATGGCGCACCCCCTGGACACCTCCGACAATTCCCACGATTTCAGTCTGAGTCAGGGACAGACCGTCGGGTTCAGTCTCATCTACCAGGAAAACGGCGGAAGTCCCATCACGCCTGCGACGAACGTCCTCTCCGAGAGGGATTACAAGGTCTCGGGCTGCACGGAGCCGGACGGGTCAGGATGTTCATTTGGCCTCTTTGGGACAACTCGGGACTTGTCGATCACCGGGATTGAGATCACACAGGCCATTGGCAAAGTGGACAACTTCCAGAGTGCCAACCCGGTCTACATACCGCTCGTCAAGGGCAAGGCCACGGTCGTCAGAGTCTATGTCCAATCGGGCCCATCGGGCGCGCCTCAGACGCTGTCGCGAGTCTTCTTGTTCGGTTCATCGAACGGGGTCGGCCTCGGAACCGTCACCGGTTACGTTTACGCCAAACCTGCCCTGGCGAGCAGCCGGCTCACCCTGGCGGACAGTGCCAACATACAACTTCCGGCGTCTTGGACGAACCATGAGAGCTTGACCCTGAGGGGGTTCATCACCACGGCGGTCTGGGCCGGCATCCAGGAAACGAATCACAAGAATAACTGGATGAAGGAGCGGACGTTCCAATTCTCGAAGCACTGGGATCTCCGAATCTATCTGGTCCCCATCAAGACGCCCGCCGGACTCCCCACCGCGGCCGGCATCCAAGCCCAAGAGAATTTCCTTCGGGCCGTTTATCCCACCCACAAGGTCACGTTCGTTCAAGGCAGCTGGCAGCAGGTCGGGTATTGGACCGGCGGAATCAGCGAACCGCTAATCAATGCGCTGGAAGACGTCTTCTTCGACGTCTATACAACCCAGACCCCCGATCTCGTCTACGGGTTCCTCGCCGGGACGTGCGGCGTCTCTGGAACGATCGGCCTGGCTGGCGCGTGGTGGTGGAATGACCATTGGGGGACGGCGGCGGCCGGGATGGCGCTCCAAGGGTGCAGCGAGGAGACGATGGCCCACGAAATAATCCACCTCCTCGACCTATCGGATTCCGGGACCTGGGGGAGACATGTGTCGAACCCGAACAACAACGGCGACGTGACGTGGGGCTGTGGAGCCAAAGGGCCTGATCCGAACTGGCCACGGGCCAATGACAACATCGGTGACCCGGGGAGTGATTTTGGGTTCGATACCCGTTTTCCCAACGCGGCGACCGCCTTGACGGTCTGGCCGGACACGGCGAATGACCTCATGTCGTACTGTGGCGGCTGGCCCTCCACGGTCTCGAACAATTTCAATGGTGCCTGGATTTCGGACTATCACTGGGCCCACCTCTTCACGCGGCTGCTCGCCCCGGGCTTACCCGCGTCCTCGGCTTCCCCGGATGGCCCGGTTGCGACGGCCGCCTCGAGTGATGTCTTCAAGGTGGCGGGACGCGTTTTTCCGTCCGGGAGGGCCTCGATCGACAGCGTGCTCCATGAGACGCTAAGAGCACCCCTGTTTCCGCGGAGGGTGAATGCCAGCAATCCTAACGCGACTCCTTACCAGTTGGAACTCGTCGGCGCTGACCGAACGATCCTCGCCTCGGAGAATTTCACGCGTTCCTTCGCCGACATCGAGGGCAATTCCTTGGACTCGGAAGGCTTCACGATCCTGCTGCCGTACGTGTCGTCCGCCGTGGCGATTCGGTTGTCCCAAGGTGGGGTCCTCCTCGCCGAACATGTCCGCTCCGCGAATCCTCCGACCGTGACACTGACGTCGCCGATAGGCGAAGAGAACTGGACCGGGACGCAGACCGTCACTTGGACCGGCGCCGACCCGGACGGGCAGCCGCTGCTCTACACACTCCAGTACAGCCTCGATGGGGGCCTGACCTGGGAACTCCTCGTTGGGAACCTCACAGAGACCACCTTCACGGTTGAATCGTCGACCCTCCGCGGTGGAGAGCGGGTACTCCTAAGAGTCTCGGCGAGCGACGGATTCTACACGGTCTCTGACACCTCAGACGTCCCCTTCGCCATCGAGGATAAGCCGCCGACCGTCACGATTCTGCAACCATCCACCCACACGAATTTTACGACGGACGATCAGATACTCCTCCGCGGTGAAGTGGTCGATCTTGAGGATCGGGCGATTCCGGACGACCGGCTCGAATGGTCGTCGGACCGAGACGGCGTCCTGGGCAACGGGAGCCAACTGTCGATATACCTCTCTCCCGGACTCCAGAGAATCACGCTGAAAGCGGTCGACTCCTCCGGCCACGAGGCCGAAGACTCGATCGTGCTGAACGTCACCGTGCCCGAGCCCTCGCTTCCTCCTCCGCCCACGACTCAGGGCGAGCCGGGAATCCTCGGAGTCGGCCTACCGATCCTGGCTGCTGCCGTTGTGATCCCGATCGGTGCAATCGTCGGGGCCCTTGTGATCCTGAGACGCCGGAAACGACGGAATTCACTACGAGAAGAGAGGCCGCAAGAAGGGTCTCGTCCACCGAGCTAGCCGGAGCTACGGCCCCGCGAGCGTGTGACTCCACGGTGTCTAATGGAACCTTCAGTCATCGCTCCGCGACTGCTAGTCGATTGCGCTGAAGGTCCGGGACTGACGTCGGGACGCCGGCCGCGTGACCATTAATACGGCCCACGGGCATCGTTGGGCCGGCATGGCCCGGAAGCCGCGCCGCGAATCTGTCTACGTCGAGACGGACGGACAGGTGTACCTCGTCCGGGACCGCGGCACGTTCCGGTTCCCCCGCGCGGACGAACGGTTGCCGTTCCCCACGCAACCGAACGGCCGGATAGATCTCGGCGCGGACGTCGTCATGAAGCGGAAACCGGTCCTCGACCACCACCCGGAGGAGTGGCTGGGCCGCGACGCGATCTTCGAGCGGGCGGACGTCGATCCGCTCGTCAAGCGCGCGATCTACACGACGATGATCCGGTGCGTGTCCGAGGTCATCCTGTCGAAGGGTGCGCGGGTGTTGATGGTCAAGGCGGTCCGGGGGTTCTCCAAGGGCCATTGGAACGTCCCGGGCGGATTCATGGACTACGGCGAGAGCCCCGAGGCCGGCGTAGAGCGGGAGGTGGAGGAGGAGATTGGAGTCGACATCGGCCTCGACGGCCTGCTGGATGTCTTCGTGTCCGGCTTCCCCGGCAAGCCGGCCTACACGCTCGGATTCGTCTACAAGGGCCACGTGGCCTCGGAGGAATTCCGTCTGAAGGCCGACGAGATCGAGGACGTCGACTGGTTCACGGTGGACAAGGCGATGACCCTGACCCGCAACCCGTTCGCGAAGTGGGGGCTCGTCGATTTCTTCGTGCAGTCCCCGGAGGCTCGTCGGGCGCTGCATGTGAAACGACACGGAATCTCGGAAAGCACGAAGCCCCACGACCGGCCAACCGTGTTCCTCGATCGGGACGGCGTGATCAACCGCGGCCGACCGGGGTACGTGCGGACGCCGGAACAGTTCGAGTTCCTGCCTCGCGCGATCGACGGGATGCGGCTCCTGCAGGACCGCGGGTGGCGGCTCGTGGTCGTGACGAACCAGGACGCCTCCGGCTGGAAGCTGCTCTCGGAGCGAGGGCTCACGCGGATTCACGCATCGATGATCGCGAGGCTCCAGGAGGCGGGCGTCCGCGTCGCGGAGGTGTACTACTGTCCGCACAACGTGCTGTCGGATTGCGCGTGCCGCAAGCCCCGGCCAGGGATGCTCCTCGCGGCAGCGCGCGATCTGGGGGCGCGGCCGAGGACCGCTTGGATGATCGGCGACAAACCGCTCGACGTGCAGACGGGCCGTGCCTTCGGCTGTCGGACCGCGTGGGTCGGGCCGGCCGCGTGGCGCAAGCGCTTCGCCGCGGAGGTGCGCCCGTGGTCGCCCGACGTCGTCGGGAGCGACCTCCTCGCCGCGGCCCGGGCGATCGTAAAGCGCGATGTCCACGAGGACCCGCGCGGCTCCCACGATAAGGTGATAGCCTAGCCGGGCCTTTCTTCGCCGGCGAGGACGATGGTCCACGAGTTCGGCCTCTTCATCGGCGGAAAATGGCGGAAGTCCGAAGGCAAGCGCTTCGAGACGCGAAACCCCGCGACGGGCGAGATCCTCGCGACGTTCCCGAACGCCACGAAGGACGACCTCCATGCCGCCGTCCGTGCCTCGAAGGACGCCTTCGAGAAGTGGAAGAGGACGCCCGCGCCTCGGCGCGGGGAACTCCTCCTCGAGGCCGCGCGGATCTTTCGCCGGAAGAAGGAAGACCTGGGCCGCGTCGTGACCTCGGAAATGGGGAAGGTCATCGCGGAAGGCCGCGGCGACGTGCAGGAGGTCATCGACTTCTACGAGTACGCGGCCGGCGAGGGGCGGCGGATGTTCGGCGAGACCGTGCCGTCGGAGTTGCCGAGCAAGATGTGCCTGACGATCCGGCTGCCCGTCGGGCTGGTGGGCCTCATCACGCCGTGGAACTTCCCCATGGCGATCCCCGGATGGAAGAGCGGGGCCGCGTTAATCGCCGGTTGTCCGATCGTGCTGAAGCCGTCGAGCCTCACGCCGCTGTGCGCCGCCAAGTTCGTCGAGGTCCTCGACGAGGCCGGATTTCCCCCGGGCGTTGTTAACATGTTAACGGGAAGCGGGTCCGTCGTGGGGGACGGCCTGGTGGCCCATCCCGACATCCGCGCGATTTCCTTCACGGGTGGCGTCGACACCGGGAAACACGTCTACGAGAGCGCGGCGAAGAAGATGATCAAGGTCGGGCTGGAGCTCGGCGGCAAGAACGCGATCATCGCGATGGACGACGCGGACCTCGACCTCCTGATGGACGGCGTGATGTTCGGCGCCTTCGGGACGGCGGGGCAGCGGTGCACCGCGACGTCGCGGCTGATCGTCCACGAGGCAATCTACGATCGGGTCGTCGACGACCTCGTCGCGCGCGCGGAAGAGTTACGCATCGGCAACCCACTCGACGAGACGACGGACATGGGCCCCGTGGCCTCCCCCGATCAGGAGGCGAAGGTGCTCGAGTACATCGAGATCGGGAAGAAGGAAGGCGATACGCTGCTGACCGGCGGGAAGAAGCTGGCGGGTGGCGCCTACGACCGCGGGTTCTACATCGCCCCGACGGTCTTCGCGGTCGACCCCAAGAAGCGCCTCGCGCAGGAGGAGATCTTCGGGCCGGTCCTGAGCGTCCTGAAGGCTCGGGACTACGACGACGCGGTGGCGATCGCCAACTCCGTGAAGTACGGGTTGAGCTCCTCGATCTACACGAACGATCTTCGTTGGTCCTTCCGCGCGATGCAGGACCTCGAGGCCGGCATCACGTACGTGAACGCGCCGACGATCGGCGCGGAGGTCCAGCTGCCGTTCGGCGGCATCAAGGAGACGGGCCCGACGGACACGCGCGAGGCCGGCACCACGGCGCTCGAGGAGTTCACCTACTGGAAAACGGTGTACGTGGATTACTCCGGGCGTCTGCAAAAGGCCCAGATCGACACGGAGAGGCTAGTCGGTGGGTAGTCGCCGTCGCCTTATCCTCGATCCGTCACCCGAATGACCAGCTTCAGGCCGGACCAGATCGAGTCGATCGCCGCGACCTTGACGTCGACGAGCCGGGCGTCAATCGCAATCTCCCGCACATGCGTCTCCGTCAGGTCCGTCGCGACGGACGATGCCTGCTTCGGCCAAGAGACCCAGATCATTCCCGTGGGCTTGATCCGGCCCCGGAGGTCTCGCAGCTGCCCCCTGAGCTCGTCCTGGCTTCGGACGAATACTTGGACGAAATCGAGATCGCCGGACTCCGGACTGACGATCCGGACTCCCTCCGGCAAGGGCCCGAGGATCTTGCGGTATCCGGGAGGCGCCCCGCGAAATGCGACGGTGTCGCCCGACCGAATGCCCAGCTTCGTCACGAGTGGCTTCCCAGAAGAGGTGGCGCCGCTCACCGTGTCCGCCGGTCCATCGTTCCTACCGTCATCCCACCCCGTTGCTGAGCTAGAGCGGAACCCCTTGTACCCGCCGGGCGATCAGGAAAGCGATTGGGGCGAGGATGGCGACAAGGGCGTAGAGAATCGCTTGAGGCGTGAAGCCGAAAGCGACAAGCAGGAGGGCGGAAATCGCCCAAAACGTCAGGATGGTTCCGGAAACGTTCATACGACGGGCTCGACGCAAACCGATGTCCTTTGGGACGCCCGACTCAAAGTAGGCCGAGGCCAGAGTCACCGCACTCGTAAGGAAGAGCACGATCGAGGTCAACAGGAAGACGACGTTCACGGACTCCGCGATAAGCAGGGTTGCCGTGACCTGCCTCTCCTTCCCCGTCATGATGCTGATGGACAAGATTAGGCCAATGAAGGACAACCCTCCCATGAAAGTAGCAAGCGCACTCAGCCTGGCGTTGGCGGTGTCGCACTCGACCATGAATTGTCCTCGCTTAAAGTGCCCTCAATCGAGGACCGTCCGCCCCGTCCCGAAGATGCGTCTCGAACAGGACGGCGATTCCCTTCGGATCCCTCACGCGCCCGTACGTCACCCGCCACCGCCCCCGAGCATGTCCTTGCTCGGGGACGTCAGGTGCCTCGGGTCCAATACCTTTTCCGCTTCCTCCGGGCTAAGGATCCCCTTCTCGATCACGAGCTGCTTGACCGTCTTCCCGGTGCGCCCCGCTTCTTTGGCGATCTCCGCCGCCTTCTCGTAGCCGATGATCGGGTTCAGCCTCGCCGCGATCGCGGGGCTCGATTCCGCGTACCGCTGCAGGACGTCGATGTTCGCGCTGATGCCATCGACGCACTTGTGCGCGAACACGCGCGCCACGTTCGCGAGGAGTTCGATGTTCTGCTGCAGCCTCTGCGACATCACCGGCATCATCGTCGACAGGTCGAGGTTCGAATGGGTGTTCGCGACCGCGATCGCGACGTCGTTCCCGATCACCGTGACCGCGACCTGCATGACCGCCTCCGGGATAACGGGGTTCACCTTGCCCGGCATGATCGACGACCCCGGCTGCACCGCCGGGAGGTTCAGCTCCCGCAGCCCCGTGTGCGGGCCGGAGCCCAGCCAGCGCAGGTCGTTCGCGATCTTCATCATCGAGACGGCGACCGTCCGGATGGCCCCGCTCGCCTCGACGAGCGCGTCCCGGGCGCCCTGCGCCTCGAAGTAGTTCTCCGCGACGCGGAACCTCGTGTTCGTGGCGGCGCTGATCTTCTCGACGACCCGGCCCGGCATGTCCGGATGGGCATTGATCCCCGTCCCGACCGCGGTCCCGCCGATGGCGAGCTCCGCGAGGGCCGCCCGCGCGGCGCTGATCCGGCGGATGCCATGGTCGATCTGCGACTGGTAGCCGGAGAATTCCTGGCCCAGCCGGATCGGCGTCGCGTCCATCAGGTGGGTGCGGCCCGCCTTGACGATCGGGTCGAACTCCTTCGCCTTCTTCGCCAGGCTGTCCTCAAGTTCGCGGAGCGCCGGGAGGAGATTCTGGTCGACCTCGATCAGGGCGGCCACATGGATGGCCGTCGGGATAACGTCGTTCGAGGACTGGCCCATGTTCACGTGGTCGTTCGGGTGGACGGCTCCCTTCTCGCCGAGCGGCGTCCCGAGGATCTCGTTCGCTCGGTTCGCGATCACCTCGTTCGCGTTCATATTCGTCGAGGTGCCGCTGCCCGTCTGGAAGATGTCGAGCGGGAACTGGGTGTCGAGCTTGCCCTCCATGACGTCCTCCGCGGCCTTGACGATCGCCTTGCCGATCTTCGAGTCGAGGAGGCCCAGCTCCATGTTCGTCTCCGCCGCCGCCTTCTTGATGAGCCCGAGCGCGTAGATGAAGCGCCGGCCGAACCGGATCCCGCTGATCGGGAAGTTCTCGATGGCCCGCTGGGTCTGGGCGCCCCAATATGCGTCTTTCGGGACTTTGAGCTCTCCGAGGAAGTCTTTCTCGGTGCGATAGTCCGTCATGCACCCTCGCCATCGGACGAGAGAGCGGGCGGGACATTAACCTTGCCAACGTTCCGTACGGACGCGCGCTCGTCCGAACGCCCACGGCCCGAAGGACGGTCGACGACGCGTGAGAGCGCCGTCACAGGGGTCGGATCTCCTGCCCTCCCGGACCCGTCACTGGCCCTTAGGACGTCCTTCGTCCTGACGACCTCCCTTTCCTCCCGTCCCGGCGGGAGGTCCCCGGAGTGTCACTCGTCACGATGACAAGGTATAATATAAACGCGTTATATTCAGTCTATTGATCCCCACCGGGAACGATCGGAAGGGTTTCATGCCGACAACGGCGCCGGCAGATCCGATCGTCGAAGAGGATCGGGTCTGTCCCGAATGCGGGAGCGAGCACCTCGTGCGCGACTACGCGCGCGGCGAGCTCGTCTGCGATTCCTGCGGCCTCGTCGTTAGTGAGAGCGCGATCGACGAGGGACCGGAGTGGGCGGCCTATTCCGTCGAGGAGAACGATCGCCTCGCGCGGACCGGAGCCCCCCGCAGCTACGTCGCAGGCGCCTCGGGCCTGACGACGGTCATCCCGCTCGCCAACAAAGACGCCCGCGGGAACACAATCCCGCTGCGGGAACGCGAGAAGTTCTACCGTATGCGGAAGCTGCAGCGCCACTCCGGCCATTCCCGCCCGGGGGAGCGGAGCCTGCCCGAGACGATTCGCTCGCTCGACCGCGTCGCCTCGCTCATGGGCCTCCCTCGGCCCGTCAAGGACGAAGCCGGGTTCATCTGCAAGAAGGCGCTCGAGAAGGGCCTCGTGCGGGGCCGCTCGATCGAGGCAATCGTCGCAGCGGCGGTCTACGCCGCGTGCCGCATCGACGGCGTCCCACGGACGCTCGACGAGTTACAGCAGGTGACGGGCGTCCGGAAGAAGACGATCGGCAAGGCGTACGGCGCGCTCCTCCGTGCGTTGACGTTGCGGGTTCCGCCGTCCCGTCCGTCCGACTACGTGAGCCGATTCTGCTCCCGCCTCGGACTGAGCAACGCGGTCGAGGCGGAGGCCCAGAAGATCCTGAAGGAGCTCGAGAAGATCGACAGCTCGATGTCCCTCTCCCCCGCTGGGACCGCGGCGGCGGCGATCTACCTGGCGTCGCTGGCGAGCGGCGAGCGCCGACCGCAGAAAGCGATCGCGAAGATCGCAGGGGTGAGCGAGGTGACCCTCCGCAACCGCTTCCAGTTCATGGAGGGGTTCATGCAACAGCTCGTCCTGCCGCGCGGGCGCGCGCCGAAAGTCAACACGCCGTCCGGCCCCACGGGCTGAGCGGCGCGACCTTGGATTCAGTCCGGCGCGAATCGGAGGAAAGGTTTGATATGGGGCGCTTGCGTGGCACGACCGGAGCCAAACGGATGTCCGAAAACGAGGGAGCGGGCGCCCCTGGCTCCGGACAATCGACCGATTCGTTCAAAGGGGCTCCCGACGAATTAGTAAACTCCCAAGAAGGCCCTCGCCTTGGGGCGTAGGGGCGACGTGATCCTATGGGCGCGGCGACCGTGACGCGGAACGATGTCTCCTGGATGATCGGGGGCCCCCAGGGGAGCGGCGTCGACTCGTCGGCGAACGTCTTCGCGCGCGCGTGCGCCGAGGGCGGCCTGCACGTCTTCGGCAAGCGGGAATTCTATTCGAACATCATGGGCGAGCATTCGTACTTCCATCTCCGCGCGCACACGCACATCGTGCGCTCCCACATCGATGCGGTGAACGTCCTTGCGACGTTCGAGGCGGAGACGCTCTTCCGCCATGCACGGGAGGTCACGGACGACGGCGTGATCGTGTACGATCCGTCCCTCGGCAAGACGCGTCTGTCCGACGTCCCGACGATCGAGAAGCGCCTGTACGCCGACCTGAAGACCTACCTGATTTCCCGCGGCGTCGGCGAGACGCTCGACGACATGCTCACCGCGTCGAAGCAACGCGGCGTGACCCTCGTCCCAATCCCGTTCAAGGACCTCATCGAGCACATTGCCGACGAATTCAAGATCGACCAGCTCAGCAAGATCTCCCGCGTCGTGAACATGCTCGCGGTCGGCGCGTCGTTCGGCCTCCTCGGGTTCGATTTCTCGATGATGGAAACGGCCCTCGCGGACGTGTTCCGCAACAAGCCGAAGGTCGTGAGCATGAACGCCTCGGGAGCGCGGAAAGCGTACGAGCTGGCGAAGTCCCTCGCGCCCGATTTCGGGTATCGCCTCGAGCGGGTCGCCCGGACGGAGCCGCGGCTCTTCTTGACCGGCAGCCAGGCGACGGCGCTCGGCAAGCTGTACGGAGGCATGCGCTTCCAGACGTACTACCCGATCACCCCCGCCTCGGACGAGAGCGAGTTCCTCGAGGAGAACGAGGTCCTCGAGCTGAACGGTCACGGCCTCGCGCCGGATGCGGCGGACGCCGGGAAGGAGAAGGGTTCCTCGATCCTGGTGGTGCAGACGGAAGACGAGATCGCCGCGGTGACGATGGCGACCGGCGCCGCGTTGACCGGAGCACGGTCGGCGACCGCCACGTCGGGACCGGGCTTCTCCCTCATGATGGAGGGAATCGGATGGGCCTCGATTAACGAGGTGCCTCTCGTCATCACACTGTACCAGCGGGCGGGCCCGAGCACCGGGATGCCGACGCGTCACGAGCAAGGCGACCTTCGGTTCGCGCTCCATGCGGGCCACGGCGAGGCGCCGCGGATTCTCCTCGCGTCCGGCGACTTCGAGGAGTGCATCCGCGACGGCTTCCTCGCGTTCAACTACGCGGACCGGTACCAGATGCCGGTGATCCACCTCGTCGACAAGGCGCTCGCGAGCAGCTACGCGACGCTCGAGGTGCCGGACCTCTCCGACCTGAGGGTCGACCGGGGCGCGCTCGCCGATCCGAACGGAGGCCATTCGAAGGACAATCCGTACAAGCGGTTCGACCTCGGGAACGGGCCGGTGTCCCCTCGGTCGTTCCTCGGCCAAGACGGCACGATCTTCTGGAACACGGGCGACGAGCACGACGAGTTCGGCCACATCACGGAGGATCCGGCGGTCCGGGACGCGATGATGGAGAAGCGGTTCGCGAAGCTCGACCTCGCGGCCCGCGAGATCCCCTCCGACGTCAAGGTCAAGTACTTCGGGCCGCAGGGGGCGCCGACCGTCATCGTGTCGTGGGGCTCGACGAAGGGCCCCCTCCTGGACGCGCTCGACCGCCTCTGGGCGGAGGGCGCGAAGATCGGCTACCTGCACGTCCGCCTCATCAACCCGTTTCCCGTCGACGAGGTCCTCGCGCACGTCGCGAAGGCGAGGCGCCGCATTGGCGTCGAGATGAACTTCGGAGCGCAGCTCGCCGGGATCGTCCGCGAGCGGACAGGGATCGCGATGACCCACTTCATCCAGAAGTACAACGGCCGGCCGATGTCGAATACGGAGCTGTACGAGGCGATCCGGGCGATCCTCCGCGGGAAGGCGGAGAAGAGGACGGTGTTGACCCATGGCACTTGAGCAGGTTCTGAAGTCATCCGATTTCGCGACGCAGGTCCACAACGACTGGTGTCCCGGATGCGGCGACTTCGGCATCCTCCGGACGATCCAGATGGCGCTCGCCGAGCTGAAGATGGAACCGCATCGTGTGACGATCGTGTCCGGGATCGGATGCTCCGCGAAGACGATTCACTATGTGCAGACGTACGGCGTGCACACGCTCCACGGACGCGCCCTGCCGTACGCGACCGGCGTCAAGCTCGCGAACCCTCAGCTCAAGGTCCTCTGCCTGAGCGGCGACGGGGACGGCCTCGGGATCGGCGGCGGACACTTCGTGAACGCGGGGCGGAGGAATCTCGACATGCTCTACATCATTTACGACAACGGCGTCTACGGGCTCACGAAGGGCCAGGCCGCGCCGACGTTGAAGCTCGGCGTCCAGACGAAGTCCCTCGCCCACCCGAACATCAACGACGCCGTCAACCCGATCTGGCTCGCCCTCGCGGCTGGCGCGACCTGGGTCGGCCGCGGATACTCGTACGACATCAAGCACCTCGTCGCGCTCATCAAACAGGGAATCGAGCACAAGGGCTACGCGTTCCTTGACGTCCTCCAGCCCTGCCCGACGTACAACGACATCAACACGAAGGAGTGGTACGGCGGCGAGGATCGCAAGGACCCGGCGTCGGGCCGCGCGCTCCCGCGCGTCTACAAGCTCGAAGACGAAGGGTTCGATCCAATCGTCCATGAACCGGCCGAGATCGAGGCCAAGGCGACACGTGCGCTCGAGAAGGCGCTCGAGTGGGGCGACCGCATCCCGATCGGGGTGTTCTACAAGAACGAGCACGTCCCGACGTTCGAGGAGCGCATCGCACAGCGCGTGCCGACATACCTCGACAACCCGCCTGCCCTGCAGCCGATCGCGGGACCGCACGGCGAGCCGAGGACGGACCTCACGAAGCTCCTTCAGCGGCTCACGTTCAACTCGTCGTGAGGACGGCGCGCTTCGCGCCTCGCGAGCCGCCGAGCATCTCGGCGGCCGGCGTGCCCAGCTCCCAGATCCGTTCGGACATCTCGGACATCGCATTGGCGATCGCCGGATCGTCCGTCCAGATCGCGATGTCGTCGCCCCGGTACGAGGAATCGTCGTCCGGGATCGGGTGGCTCATGAGGAACTCGGCACCGTCGAAGACGTGCATGTACACAGGCATCATGAAATCGATGTGCCGGACCTCCGCATGGCGCAGGAGAGTCCGCACGTCCTCGCGGTTCTCCGGCGTGAAGCAGAATGCGTACTTCAAGCGGACGCCCTGCTTTGATTTCTCGACGAGGTTCGGCGTGAAGGCGCCGAGGATGCGCCCGGGGCTCTTCGTCGTCCCGATGCCGATCACCTCGCGCGTCGAGGAGTCGTACATCTTCAGCAGCCGCTCGCGCACGTTCTTCCGGCCGTAGATTGCCTCGAACCGTCCGCGGGACTCCGGCTCCTGCCGCGCGCTGATCGCGAACTCCTTCGCGAGCGAGTCGAGCCCGGCGTCGAGCTGGGTCGCGCGGGACCGCAGGTCGTCCGCAAGGGTCCGTAGGTACGACGCGAATGGGACTGCCTTGTAGCGCAGCGGCGTCTCCGGGAGGATCTGGACGAGTCCTTTCTCATGGAGCTGCTGCATCGTCGAATAGATGCGCGTCCGGGGGACCTTCGACATCGGCGGCACCTGGCTCGCGGTCGCCGTGCCGAGGTCGAGGAGCGTCAAGTAGACACGGGCCTGATACTCCGTGAGGCCGTGGTCCATGAGCTTCCGGACGCGATCCGGGTTGATGGGCACGGGCCCCGTCGAAGGCAACGGCCCGCATAAACGTTGTTACCCATCCCGGTGACACCCGGGTCCCGAAAAGGGGAATACCTCGCGGTCGATGGCTGCCGCCCGATGGCGGGAACCGACGCGGAGGAAGGGGCGTTGCGTCGGGCCCTCGAAGAGCGCCTCGGCCGCGACAACGTCTTCACGGACGAGCGGACCCGCCATTCGTATGCGACCGACGCGAGCCCGTGCGTCGTCGAGCCCCGGGCCGTCGTGGCGGTGCGGTCCGAGGAGGACGTGCTGCGGGCCCTCGCCGTCTGCCGGGAGCGGAGGGTGGCGCTGACGCCGCGCGCGTCGGGCACGTCTCTCTCCGGCGCCGCCATCGGGCCGGGCGTGGTCCTCGACACGACGGGGTTCCACCGGGTCCTCGAGTTCGATGCGGCGGGCGGCTGGGTCCGCGTCGAACCCGGCATCCTCTTGTCGGAGCTGAACGCGTTCCTCCGGGAGAAGGGCGTCCGCTTCGCCCCCGACCCCGGTAGCCAGGACCTCTGCCGGATCGGTGGCATGATCGGCCACAACGCGTCGGGCTACCGAACCGTGAAGTACGGTCAGACGAGGGACCACGTGCTCGCGTTGCGCGTCGCGCTCGCCGACGGCACCGTGCTCGACGCTCACGACATCGCGATCGGCGGCTCGGATTGGGAGGACCTCGTGAGCCGGGCGCCGGCGATGGAGACCGTCCGCGACGCGATCGGGTCGCATCGACCGGAGATCCTCGCTGCGAGGCGGCCGATCCGGAAGCACGCCTGCGGGTATGACGTCTTCACGATCGCAGAGTCCCTGGAGCGAGGGGTGTTCCCTCTCGCATCCCTGTTCGTCGGGAGTGAAGGCACGCTCGGGATCGTGACGCAGGCGACGCTGCGGGTCCTGCCGGTCCCTCGCCGGCGGCTTACGCTCCTCGTGTACCTCGAGCGGTTTGAAGAGCTCGGTGCGCTCGTCAGGGACATCGCCCCGCTCGGTCCGAGCGCGATGGAGGCAATCGATGGCGAGTCCCTGCGGCTCCTCCCTCGAGACGCGCTCGGTGTCCCGGTGTCCGCGGAGGCGTTGCTCCTCGTCGAGTTCGACGAGGGCGACTTGGACGGAATTGCGAGGGCGATCGTCGAGGGAATCGCCCCCCATTTCCGACTGAGTCGCGACGTCGAGGTCGCCCACGATCCGGAGCGGCAAGCGGCCCTCTGGAAGGTCCGGCGGTCCCTGCTGCCGACGATTACGCAGCGGCCGGGCCGGCGGAAGGCGTGGGGCTTCGTCGAAGACCCGATCGTCCCGCGCGACCGCGTGCCGGAGTTCATCGCCTTCCTCGTCGACCTCGCGCGGCGGAACGACACGGCCGCCGGGATCTATGGGCACATCGGCGACGGCAGCACGCACTACCGTCCCTTTTTCGATCCGACGGACCCGAACGACTTCGAACGGATGCGGACGTTGCGCGTGGAGTTCGACGACGCGGTCCTCGAGCGGTTCCGCGGCGTTCCGTCGGCGGAGCACGGGATCGGCCGAATCCGCGCGGAGACGCTTCCGAGGATCTGGGGTCCCGCCGTCTACGACGTCATGCGGAGGATCAAGGCGGCCCTCGACCCCGGCGGCGTCCTGAATCCGGGCGTCCTCTTCTCCGACGAACCGTGGTGGGCGACGTGGGGCGGCCTCGAGGCGCGGAGCCCGATGTGACCGAGAATGTACCACACCTTTAAGCCGGCCTGCTCGTACATTTCATCCGGGGAATCGATCACGCCCAAGCCGTCGTTCCCATCCGTGCACGGCCAGGAAGGAAGGGTTAAGAGCGATTCGGGCATTCGAGGCGTCCGGCCGAAGGCGACCGGCGAGCGGACGGAGGCCATGAGCCCATGATCCAGCGCGCGGAACAGGCGAACATCGTGGGCCTCCGATCGAAGGACTTCGTCGATTGGGTCGAACAGAACATCGACGCGCCGATGAAGCGGGGGCCCGGCGGCGCGCTCCTCGAGCGGCTCAAGGGCGGCATCGTAGGCGAGTTCTTCAACTGGGCGAAACGCAACTCGACGTGGCCGTTGCACTTCGGCATCATGTGTTGCGCGATCGAGATGGCGGCGACCTCGGACCCGAGGTACGACGTCGAGCGGTTCGGCGTCATCTATCGGTCCTCACCGAGGCAGTGCGACGTCCTCTTGCTGAACGGCCCGATCTCCCTGAAGCTCCGTCCCGCCGTCCGCCGGCTGTACGAGCAGATGGCCGAGCCGAAGTGGGTCATCGCGATGGGCGAGTGCACGATCTGCGGCGGGCCGTACTACGATTCGTACTCCGTCGTCAAGGGCTCGTACACGTTCGTGCCCACGGACATCTTCATCCCCGGCTGCCCGGTGCGACCGGAGGCCCTGATCGACGGCTTCCTCAAGCTCAGCGCGAAGATCAAGGCCGAGCGGAGCGGATGGGTGCGGACGAAGAAGGGCCGCCTCGTGAGCGCGCGCGAGGGCCAGCTGATGGACATGCAGAAGGGCGAGTACACGTATGAAGTCCCCCAAGTCCGAAGCTAACCGCGGGCGCCGGAAGGTCGGCACAATCGGCGGCACGGTCCGGCCGCTGCTCGCGACGATCAAGCAGGCGCTCGTCACGATGCCCGGGATCAACCGCCTCGTCCCCGGCGGCCGGAAGCCCGTGACACACCTCTATCCGTATCAGAAGGTTGAACTCCCTCTGGCCTACCGAGGCCAACACAGCATCGACTGGTTCAAGTGCATTGGTTGCGAGCTCTGCGCAAAGGTCTGCCCGAACGAGTGCATCTACTTCGAGTTCTACGAGGTCGGGCCGACCTCGGAGTACTTGAACCCGAGCCGCGCCCAGCTCGACGAGATGAAGAAGATCATCCGCCGGCCCGCCGTCGACGTCGGCCATTGCCTGTTCTGCGGCAACTGCATGGAGTACTGCCCGACGGACGCGTGGAACTTCACGCAGGAGTTCGAGCTCGCGGACTACGCGCGCGAGGACCTCTACTACAAGGCGGACGAACTCCGCATGCCGAAGGAGAACTCGGACAAGGAGATCGTCCTCATCAACCGCATGGGGGAGCACCCGATCCTCGAGGTGGACGTCTGCATCGGCTGCCGCAAATGCGAGCGGGAGTGTCCGACCCGTTGCATCGACATGCTCGACGGCCCGAACGACCGCAAAGGCAAGCCGATCGTCATCCCGGAGTTCGACTACACGAAATGCATCGGCTGCCAGCAATGCGTCGACGTCTGCCCGGTTGACTGCCTCCATATGGAGGAAATCGGCTACAAGGACCTCGAGGGATTCTACCACATCAACCTGCAGGGCGAGGTCAAGCTGCTCGAGGAACAGGTCGAGAAATAGCCGCACCGCCGTCGCGCGATTATTCCTAAGCGAATTGTAACTCTTTTATGCTATTCCCATTATCCACAGGCCCCTCCGCTGGAGGCTCACTGATGGTCCGTACGACGGTCGTCGGAAACTATCCTCGCGTGGGAGACACGTTCGAAGAGCAATCCCTCCGCCGCGCGATTGCCCGGTTCGACAAAGAGGAAATCGACGCGGCGCAGCTCCGCGAGGCGGAACGCGAGGTCACGACGAACGTGCTCCGCGAACAGATCGAGGCCGGCATCGATGTCGTGACGGACGGCCAAATCGCTTGGTACGACAGCCAGAGCCACGTCGCGCGGGGACTCGAGGGGATCGAGGTCGACGGGCTGGTGCGGTACTTCGACACGAACACGTACTACCGCCAACCGGTGGTCCGGGGAGCCGTCGCGTGGAAGCGGCCGATCCTGGTCGACGAATGGACGTTTGCCCAGGCGCACTCGCGAGCTCCCGTGAAAGCGGTCCTCACGGGGCCGCTGACGCTGGCCTCGCTCTCGCTCGACAAGCACTACGGGAAGAAGAGGGCCCTCACGCTCGACCTCGCGGCCGCGCTCGGCGAAGAGGTGAGCGCGCTTGCGAACGCCGGAGCGGCTCACATCCAGATCGACGAGCCCGCGTTGACCCGGTCTCCTTCGGACCTTTCCCTGGCCATCGAGGGGCTCGAGCGGATTCGCGCGCAGAAGGGACGATCGGCCCTCACGCTCTTCACATACTTCGGGGACGTGGCGAAGGCATACCAGGATTTGATCGGGGCGCCCGCAGACCTCTTCGGCTTCGATCTCGTGCAAGGAGCCGCCACGTGGTCCGCGATCGTGAAGCACGGCTCCGACAAGCCGGTGGTACTCGGCGTCATCGATGCGCGGAACACGAAACAGGAGGAACCCGATGCGGTCGCCAGGAAGGTGCGCGAACTGAAAGACGCCGTCGATCTCGTGAGATCGTATCTGTCGCCGTCGAACGGCCTGGAATTCCTGCCGCGGGATCGGGCGCGGGAGAAGCTGCGCATCCTGGCGGCCTCGGCGAAGACGGTAGGAGTGGGCGGATGAGCGCCCTTCTGACGACGAGCGTCGGCTCGTTCCCCAAGCCCGACTATTTGCAGCGGGCTCGCACGAAGGCCGCGAGAGGTGACCTTGCGAAAGCAAGCCTCCGGGACCTCGAGGAGAAGGCGACCGCGGAGTGGATCCGCTTCCAAGAGGAAATCGGCATCGACATCCCGGTCGACGGCGAGCAGTACCGGGGCGACATGGCGACGTATTTTGCGGAGAACATCGAGGGCACGGAGATCTCGGGGCTCGTGCGTTCGTACGGCAACCGCTATTACAAGAAGCCGATCATCGTTGACGAGCTCGGCGTGCACGGGCCGATTAGCGTCGACTGGTTCCGGTTCGCGCAGGCCCGGACCAAAAAGCCGGTCAAAGGGATGATTACGGGCCCGTACACGATGATGGACTGGTCGTTCGACGAGTTCTACGGCTCGCGGGAGGAGGCGTGTCTCGCCTTCGCGAAGCTGCTGCATCGGGAGGTGGTCGCCCTCGAGGCGGCGGGCGCGAAGATCGTCCAGGTCGACGAGCCCGCCCTCTCGACGCGGTTCGACGAGCTGCCGTTGCTCGTGAAAGCCGTCGGGGTCGTGACGAGCGGCCTCGAGGCGAAGACGATCCTCCACACCTGCTACGGGAACTACAACGAGATCTTCGAGTACTTCAACAAACTGCCCGTCGACCAACTCGACCTCGAGATGTCGAATTCGGGGCTCGACCTCCTCGATCGGTTCAAGAAGGAGCCGCTGACGAAGGAGATCGCCTTCGGGGTCGTCGACGTGCACAGCCACGTGGTCGAGCCCGAATCGCTCATCCGCGATCGGATCGAGAAGGCCTTGACGATCTTCGAGCCGAGCAAGCTCTACGTCGACCCGGATTGCGGCCTGAAGACGCGGACGGTCGAGGAGGCCCAAGCGAAACTCCGGAACATGGTGGCAGCGGCGCGGGCGGTCCGGAGCGCGCACCACCTGACGTAGGGCGGTTCTATACGGTTTGCGGGTGATGGCCGTGAAGCCGTTCCCGCAAGCGAACTCCACTCCGCTTCCGCTCCTCCGGTGCGCCTCCCAGGCGCCCTGGGAGGTCGTAGTGGGGACTCATCGCATCACGGCGGAGGGCACCGGGGTGGAACCGTACACCTCTTGGCCTCCTGATGGGAGGCCGGGTTGGCCCGGTTGGGCCCACGGATGGGCCGTCGCTCCCCCGAGATGCGACGCCATCGTCGCACCCCGGGCCCGCCCGTGTTCTGCGCAGTGCGCGTCATGCCGGGCGGACCACTCGGACGGTGGTCTTCCACCGGGGGTCTCGGTGATCCTTCCTTTGGTTGCCGTGTCTATGGATGTATCGGAGGGAGATGAATGAAGGTGAAATCCGGACGAAGCGGCCCTCCATTTGACCATAGCGCGTGCCCGGCAGTTCTCTAACGGAAGCGCGATGCGGTGGGCAACCACCGCGGCGAAACCGCTGCCGGGTGACCACCTAGGCAAAGGGTAATCTCCTCCCACGTCAATGGAAGTTCCGAGGATCGCGATGGGTGGCCCCGCGGATCTCCGCATGCATTCCGACGCGCCCGTGCGCTTGTTCACGGTGAGGGAGGCGAACGACCTCATCCCGCGACTCGAACATCTGTTCCGGCAGATCGACCCGATGCTTGCGCGGCTGCGCGAGCTGCGGGACCTGATCGACGACGCGGAGGCGTACTGGGGCGAAGGCCTCGTTACCGCGCCGGCGAAGGACCGCGAGGCATACGCCGATGCCCTTTCCGAGCACGCGGACCTCGAGCGTTCCGTCCAAGGGACGGTAGACGAGATCCGCGCCCTCGGTTGCGAGCCGAAGGACGTGGCCCGCGGCCTCGTCGACTTCGCCGCGCGCGTCGGGAACGAGGTCGCCTATCTCTGCTGGCAGCGCGGCGAGGACCGCCTCGGGTGGTGGCACACGCTGGAGGCCGGCTTCGCGGGCCGGAAGGCCCTCACGCCCGAACCGGAACCGGAACGTTAATAGCGGACCGGTCCCGTAGGAAACGGCGAGGCACGCACATGGCGACGAAGGACGATGTGATCAGCGTGCTCCGGAAGTGTTACGACCCGGAGATTCCGATCAACATCTACGACCTCGGCCTCGTCTATAACATCGACCTGAACCCGGCCGACGGCAAGGTCGGCGTGAAAATGACCCTCACCGCGCCGGGATGCCCGGCGTCCGCATACATCCATCAGGACGTCAAGCGGAAACTCGAGCAATTGCCGGGGGTCAAAGAGGCGAAGGTCGACATCGTCTGGGATCCGCCGTGGACGCCTGAGATGATGTCCGAGACGGCGAAGAAGCAGTTCGGTTGGGGCATCTGATCCGCCCCGAATCGAGGCCGGTATCGGGCCCCAATCTTGATATTCCCTCGCCTGTATCTGCGGGTGCAAGTTTCCGGGGGTGGAAGTCACCTTGACCTCGACGGGCGGGAAGGCGTCGGAGGCCCTGGCGCGGGCGATCGGCGCGCTCGTCGAGGGCGTCACGTTCTACGACCTCGCGAACGCCGCGGTCGCGGAGGTGCGGGTGAAAGTCGCCTTCGAGGACCTCGGCCGACGGAAGAAGGCGCAGCTCGCACGGCTCGAGTCCGTGACCGGCCGGTCCGCGAAAGACGCCGCGATCCTCCCGGGGATTTATCCCATGGACGTCGTCTCGAAGGTCACGTGCTACGTCTGCGGCTACGTCGCGGAAACGAAGGCGATGCCGAACCAGTGCCCGAACTGCGGCGCGGCCCGGTACGCATTCGAGAAGGAGATCACACTGTCGAAGGCGTGGGAGATCGCCGCGGATGCGGGCCGGAAGTCCGCGGCCGTGTTCCGGGAGGAGGCCGCACGCACCGACCGACCGACCCGGGCTGTCTTGGAGGAACTCGCGGACGACGAAGACCGGGAGGCCGCTGAGGCGGCGCGACAGCTCGAGGAGCTCCGCACCTGAGACGGTGGGTGGAATCGCATGCCCCGCCTCGCGAAGATGCCTCCCATTCAGGAAGACGTCCACGCGTGCACGATGTGCGGCTACTGCGTCCCCGTGTGCCCGGCGTACCAGGAGGCGGGCTGGGAGGGCGCATCCCCCCGGGGCCGGATCTTCGCGCTGCGGCAATACGAGATGCGCGGGCCGCTGGACCGCCTGCTCGGCCGTCACGTGAAGCCGGGCGAAGACTTCGCGCGAAACGCGTGGGAGTGCACCGGCTGCGGCGCCTGCGAGGCGATTTGCCCCGTCGACATCCCGTTCGACACCCTGTGGGACGACGTCAAGGCGTGGATGGTGAACTCCGGGTACGCCCGGCCGCAGCTCGAGCCGTATCTGGAGAACGTCCGGGAAACGCACAACTTGTTCGGCGAGCCGGCCGAGGCGCGCGCCGCGTGGATCCCCCCGGAGGCCGTCCAATCGGAGACCCCGGAGGTCATCTACTGGGTGGGCTGCGTCGCGAGCTACAAGAAGCAGCAGATCGCCCGGGCCGTCGTGAAGATCCTGAACGCCGCGCGGGTGCCGTACAAGATCCTCGGGACGGAGGAATGGTGCTCCGGCGCGCCGATCGCTCGGATGGGCTACCAAGAGGTGACGAAGAAGGAGCTCATGCCGCACAACGTCCGGGCGGTCCAGGAGACCGGCGCGAAGGTCCTCGTGACCGCGTGCGCCGAGTGCTACCGGGCGTTCGCCCGGGACTACAAGCAGTGGGGCGGGAACCCGCCGTTCAGCGTGTTTCACATCGCGCATTACGTCGAGAAGCTGATCCGGGAGAAGCGGATCGCGTTCACGAAGCCGCTGCCGCAGAAGGTCGCGTTCCACGACGCGTGCCACCTGTCCCGCGTCAGCAAGGTGTACGAGCCGCCGCGCCAGGCGTTGAAGTTCATCAAGGACCTCAAGATCCTCGAGATCCTCCCCTCGAAGGAGGACGCGCTCTGCTCGGGGGCTGGCGGCGGCTTCCCGGCCGTCTTCCCGGAGCAAGCCGCCGGAGTGGGACAGCGGCGCCTCGACGCGGTGGAGGACACGGGCGCGACGAGCCTCGTCACGACGTGCCCGCACGCCGAGATGCACTTCTCCGATATCGCCCAGAGGCGGAACATGCAGCTGAGCATCGTCGACCTGGCCGAGATGCTCGCCCAGGCCCTCTGACCGCCGCCGGCTCAGATCGTGAAGCTCAGCCCGCACGAACACGAATGCTTCGCGTTCGGGTTGGTGATCTTGAATTGCCCGCCGAAGAGGTCTTCCTCCCAGTCCAGCCTCGACCCGCGCAGGTACGTCATGCTCTTCGGGTCGACGAACACCTTGACGTCCTGCTCCGCGACGACGAGGTCCGTCGGCCGCGGGGCGTCCGCGAGGTCCATGCGGTACTGCATTCCGCTGCAGCCGCCCGCGATGATCCGCAGGCGCAACGAGGCGCCCGGTTTGCTCTCCTTCTGCTGCAACACGTGGATCCGGCGGACGGCGCCCTCCGTCACGACGAGCGGCAGTTCCTCCGGGGGCATCACGTCGCGTTCGAACGCGGCGCCTCGACTTAAGTCTTCCGTCGAAAATCGTGCGTCGTTCGTCATTCGTGGAGCGCACGACCAAAGATATATATAACAACGTTATAGTGTCTATTCCGCTCCTCGAAAACAGGAGGCCTGTCCATGGTCACCAAGAGCGTAATCCAGGAGCAAATGTCGAAGCAGGAGTACAAGTACGGCTTCGTCGCGGACCTCGACGAGGACACGGTCCCGAAGGGCCTGAACGAGGACGTCGTCCGGCTCATCTCCCAGAAGAAGAAGGAGCCGGAATGGATGCTCGATTGGCGCCTTCGCGCCTACCGGCACTGGCTCACGATGAAGGAGCCGAAGTGGTCGAACGTCCGATATCCTCCGATCAACTATCAGGACATCATCTACTACGCCGCGCCGAGGCCGAAGAAGCCCGTGAACAGCCTCGAGGACGTCGACCCGGAGATCCGGAGCCTGTACGCCAAGCTCGGCATCCCGCTCCAGGAGCAGGAACGCCTCGCGGGCGTCGCGGTCGACGCGGTCTTGGACAGCGTGTCCGTCGCGACGACGTTCAAGCAGCGGCTCGCCGATGAGGGCATCATCTTCTGCTCGTTCTCCGAGGCGGTCCAGGAACACCCGGACCTCGTCCGGAAGTACCTGGGGTCCGTCGTACCCTTCAACGACAACTTCTTCGCCGGCCTGAACAGCGCGGTCTTCTCCGACGGCTCGTTCGCGTACGTCCCCCCGGGCGTGCGCTGCCCGATGGAGCTGTCCACGTACTTCCGGATCAACGCGCAGGACACGGGCCAGTTCGAGCGCACCCTGATCATCGCGGACGAGCGGGCGTACGTCAGCTATCTCGAGGGATGCACGGCGCCGATCCGGGACACGAACCAGCTTCACGCGGCGGTGGTCGAGCTGATCGCCCTCGATGACGCCGAGATCAAGTACTCCACGATCCAGAACTGGTACCCGGGGGACAAGGAAGGGAAGGGAGGCATCTACAACTTCGTCACGAAGCGCGGGAAATGCCTCGGCGTGAATTCGAAGATCTCGTGGACCCAGGTCGAGACCGGTAGCGCGATCACGTGGAAGTATCCGAGCTGCATCCTCCAGGGGGACAACTCCACGGGCGAGTTCTACTCCGTCGCCGTCGTGAACAACTACCAGCAGGCCGACACGGGGACGAAGATGCTCCACATCGGGAAGAACACCCGCAGCACGATCATCTCCAAGGGCATCTCCGCCGGCTACGGCCGGAACACGTACCGGGGCCGGGTGCACATCCACAAGGGCGCGACGGGCGCCCGGAACTACTCCCAGTGCGACTCCCTTCTGATCGGCTCCGTGTGCGCCGCGTTCACGTTCCCCGACATCGTGGTCCAGGATCCGACCGCGCAGATGGAGCACGAGGCGTCGACCTCGAAGATCGGGGACGAGCAGCTTTTCTACTGCCAGACGCGGGGCCTGACGCCGGAGGACGCGACGAACATGATCGTGAACGGGTTCTGCAAGCAGGTGTTCCTGAAGCTCCCCATGGAGTTCGCGGTCGAGGCCCAGAAGCTGATCGGCGTGAGCCTGAACCTCGAAGGCACGGTCGGCTGATTGCGCCGCGTGACGGAGGAAGACAGCATGCTTGAGATTCAGAATCTGCACGTCAAGGTGAGCGGCAAGGAAATCCTGAAAGGGATCGACCTCTCGATCCAGCCCGGGCAGGTGCACGCGATCATGGGACCGAATGGGAGCGGCAAGACGACCCTCGCGCAGGTCCTCGCCGGCCGTATCACGTACGAGGTCACGCAAGGCAAAGTCCGCTTCGAAGGAAAGGACCTCTTGGCGATGCGCCCCGAAGACCGCGCCCGCGAGGGCGTGTTCATGGCGTTCCAGTACCCCGTCGAGATCCCGGGCGTGAGCAACGCCTATTTCCTCAAAGCGGCGTTGAACGCGATTCGCAAGTATCGCGGCCAGGAGGAGATCGACGCCATGGACTTCATGGCCCTCGTCCAGGAGAAGGCGAAGCTCCTCGCTCTCGACGAGACGTTCATGAAGCGCGGTCTGAACGAGGGATTCTCCGGCGGCGAGAAGAAGAAGAACGAGGTGTTCCAGATGGCCGTCCTCGAGCCGAAGTTCTGCATCCTCGACGAGACGGACTCCGGCTTGGACATCGACGCCCTGCGCCTCGTGGCCAACGGGATCAACGCGATGCGCAGCCCGGCCCGGGCGATGCTCGTCGTCACGCACTACCAGCGTCTCCTCGACTACGTCGTCCCGGACGTCGTCCACGTCCTCGTCGACGGGAAGATCGTGAAGAGCGGCGACGCGGATCTCGCCCGCAACCTCGAGAAGCACGGTTACGGCTGGATTGTCGAGGAGGCCCCGAGACCAGCGCCCGCGCGTCCGTGAGGCCGGTGGCGGACGTGGCCGTCGCCGTCGACGCCAAGCAGACGTATGTCGGGGAGTTCGCGTCGTCCGAGAAGGAACTCGGCGGGCCGAAGTGGCTCCGCACGCTGCGCAAGACGGCGATCGGGCGTTTCGAGTCCCTTGGCTTCCCGACGCAGAAGCACGAGGAATGGAAATACACGAACCTCGCGCCGCTCCTCCGGGTTCCGTTCAAGCCGGCGATCCTGGCACGTCCGGACGGCGTCGTCGCCGAGAAGCTCGACCCCTTCACCTTCGGCGTGCTGAAGACGAGCCGCGTCGTGTTCGTGAACGGCCGTTATTCGCCCCGCCTCTCGTACCTCCGGTCCTTGCCAGAGGGCGTTCGGGTCGTGCCGGTGGCGGAGATTCTCCGCTCGGAGCCGAGCATCCTCGAGAAGCACCTCGGTCGCTACGCGAGCTTCGAGGCCGACCCGTTCGTCGCGTTGAACACGGCGTTCTTCCAGGACGGCGCGTTCGTCGAGATTCCTAAGAACACCGTCATCGATGAACCGATCCATCTCCTCTTCTTGTCGGCCTCATCCGACTTGCCGATCGTCTCCTACCCCCGGAACCTGATTCGGCTCGGCCCGAACAGCCAGGCGACCGTCATCGAGACGTACGCAGGCTGGGCCCCCGACGTCACGTTCGCGAACGGCATCACGGAGGTCGTCGTCGGACCGGGCGCGACCCTCGAACACTACAAGGTGCAGCGGGAGTCTGAACGCGCGTTTCACTTCGCGACGATGACGGTCGACCAAGACCGGGATTCGTCCGTGACGGCGCATTCCATGTCGTTCGGCGGCTCTCTGTCGAGGAACTCCGTGTACACGAAATTCGGCGGGGAAGGCGGCAGCCTCGCGCTCAACGGGATCTTCATGCCGCGGGAGACGCAGCAACACGACAACTACACGCGGATCGACCACGTGGCCCGATCGTGCACGAGCGTCGAGCTGTACCGCGGGATCCTCGACGGCAAGTCGCGCGGCGTCTTCAACGGAAACATCTACGTCCGGAAGGATGCACAGAAGACGGTCGCGCGGCAGACGAACAAGAACCTCCTCCTCTCAAAGGAGGCGTTCGTCGACAGCACGCCGGGCCTCGAGATCCTCGCGGACGACGTGAAGTGCAACCACGCGTCGACGATCGGCCAGCTGGACGACAACGCGGTCTTCTACCTGCGGTCGCGCGGCGTCGACGAGGAGGCCGCCCGGAACATCCTGACGTACGCCTTCGTCGCGGACGTCGTGAACCAAGTGAGGGTCGCACCGATCCGCATCAAGCTCGACCAGCTCATCCTTTCGCGCCTGCCGAAGGGGGCCGGCCTCGGGGTGACCTCATGAGGCCCGACACAATTATTCGTCGAGCGTCCGGTCCCGGTAAGGGGGCTCGCTGATGCCCGACCTCCGTGAGTTGTACCAGGAGACGATCCTCGACCACAGCAAGAAGCCTCGGAACTTCCGCGAGCTCCCGGAGGCGAGCGCGAAGGCGGTCGGCCACAACCCGCTGTGCGGGGACCGGGTGACCGTCTACCTGCGGGTCGACGACAGCAAGATCGCGGACGTCGCGTTCGTCGGCCAGGGCTGCGCGATCTCGAAAGCCTCGGCGTCGCTGATGACCGACGCGGTCAAGGGGAAGTCGAAGGCGGAAGCGCACGCGTTGTTCGAGCGGTTCCACAAGATGGTGACGGCCCGTCCGGGCGACCCCGTGGACGCCTCGCTCGGCAAGCTGGCGGTCTTGTCCGGCGTCTGCGAGTTCCCCGTCCGGGTGAAGTGCGCCAGCCTGCCATGGCACACCCTCGAGGCGGCGCTCGAGGCGAAGACGGACACGGTCTCCTTGGAGTGAGGATGACCCGCGCCGACGTCTCCCGCACCGCCTCTCGCGACATGGTACGCCACGCGATCGACGCGGGCCCGAGCGCGGACGCGGTCGCTGGCCTGTCGAAACGCCGCAACGAGCCCGATTGGATGCTCCGCCTGCGGCTGCAGGGACTCGAGTCGCTGCGGTCTGAAGGCATGCCCGCGTGGGCCTCGTTCCTGCGGGACGTGGACTTCGACGGCATGGTCGGCGCGGACGCTTCGCCGCCTCCGGTTCCGGCCGAGGCGCGGGAACCTTCCCTGATCGCAGGCCTCGGCGCCCTCGCCGCGTCCGAGGAGGCGTACCGCGGAGTGCGGAAGGACCTCGAATCCCAGGGCGTACGGTTCCTCGGGATGCCGGCGGCGCTCGCGCACCTCCCCGACCTCGTGAAGGCGCATTTCGCGTCCGTCGTGGCGGCGGACGACCATCCGCTCGCCGCCCTGAACTCCGCGTTGTGGACCGGGGGATCGTTCCTGTACGTGCCCCCCGGCGTCCGCGTCGAGGTGCCGCTCCAAGCGGAGATTCGCGACGATTACGTCGGCGTCGAGCCGTTCGAGCGGAACGTCATCGTCGCGGACCGCGGCGCCGACGTGACGTATATCGAGGGGTGCACCGCGCCCGTCTACACGCCCGACGAGATACACGTCTCCGCGATCGAAGTGCTCGCGATGCCCGGCTCCCGCGTACGGTACATCGCCTTGCAGAACTTCTCGAAGGGGGTCGACAACCTCGTCACGAAACGGGCGATCGTCCATGAGGACGCGTCGATCGCGTGGGTCGACATCAACCTCGGCTCCCGCCGGACGTGGAAGGTGCCCCGGGCGGATCTGCGGGGAGCCGGCGCCTCGGCGGAGTTCGTCGGCGTCGCCTTCGCGGGCCCGGGCCAGCACGAGGACATCGGCGCCGAGATGGTCCATCGGGCGCCGCGGACCCGGTCCCGGATCGTGAATCACGGCATCGTCCGCGGAGGCGGCCGCGCAAGCCTCCGGTCCGGGGTGCGTGTGGCGCCCGGGGCGACGGGCGTCACATCGTCCGTCGAATGGTCGTCCCTGATGCTCGATGCCGAATCGCGCACCGAGACCGCGCCATCGATCGAGATCGACGAGGCGGACGCCGAGGTCGCGCAGGAGGGCGCCGTGCGGAAGGTGAGCGACGACATGCTGTTCTACATGACGTCCCGCGGCGTCACGAGCGAGGAGGCGCTGCACATGATCGTCCTCGGCATCGCCGGGGTCGCGACAAGTCGCATCCCAGTCGAGTACGCGGTCGAGGTCGACCGGCTCCTGGAGCTGGAGCTCGGGGGCGGCGTTGGCTGACGAGAAGACTCAAGTAGGGAGCCTGGCATCGGAAGGTGGAACGACATGGTGAAACCCGCCAAGGTCCTGCTGAACGTCCCCGCGATCAAGGCGGACTTCCCGATCCTGCAGCGGACGATCCGGGACAAGCGGCTCGTGTACCTGGACAGCGCCGCCACCTCGCAGAAGCCCCACCAGGTCATCGAGGCGACGTCGGACTACTATGCGCGGTACAACGCGAACGTGCACCGCGCGATCTACGAGCTCGGCGAGGAGTCCACGAGAGAGTACGAGGGCGCTCGGGAGAAAGTCGCCGCGTTCATCGGCGCGAAGTCGCCGAACGAGGTCGTGTTCACGAAGTCGACGACGGAGTCGATCAACGTCATCGCGTACGGCTACGGCCTGAAAGGGAAGATCACAAAGGGCGACGAGATCGTCGGCTCGGTCATGGAGCATCACTCGAACCACGTGCCCTGGCATTTCGTGAAAGATCACAAGGGGGCCGTGCTCAAGTACGTCGATGTGCACGACGACGGCACGCTCAGGATGGAGCAGTACGACGACCTCCTGTCGGAGCGCACGAAAATCGTGACGGTCACGATGTGCTCGAACGTCCTCGGGACGATCAACCCGGTCAAGGAGATCGTGAAGCGGGCGCACGAGGTCGGCGCGATCTGCGTCGTCGACGCGGCCCAAGCCGCCCCGCATATGCCGATCGACGTGCAAGATCTCGATGCGGACTTCCTCGCGTTCAGCGGTCACAAGATGCTCGGGCCGACGGGGATCGGCGTCCTGTACGGGAAGCCGAAGCTCCTCGAGGCGACGGAGCCGCTGCTCGGCGGCGGCGAGATGATCCGCGAAGTCCACCTCGGATCGGCGAAGTGGAACGACGTTCCGTACAAGTTCGAGGGCGGCACCCCGAATATCGCAGGCGCGATCGGCCTCGGCGTGGCGGTCGACTATCTGTCGAACATCGGGATGGAGGCGGTCCGGGCGCACGAGATGGAGATCACGGAATACGCGCTCGAGAGGCTGGGCCGGCTCAAGGGCGTGCAGACGTTCGGTCCGAAGGACGTCACGAAGCGTGCGGGCGTCGTGTCCTTCACGATCGATAACGCGCACCCGCACGACATCGCCTCGATCCTCGACGTCGAGGGGATCTGCGTCCGCTCGGGCCACCACTGCGCCCAGCCGCTCATGGAGCGGTTCGGCCTTCCGGCCACGGCGCGGGCGTCGTTCTACGTCTACAACGACCTCGAGGACGTCGACGCGCTCGTCGCCGGGATCAAGCGGGTCCAAGAGGTCTTCTCCTGATGTCCGCGGCGTACGACCTGTACCAAGAGCAGATCCTCGACCACTACAAGCATCCGAGGAACAAGGGGCCCCTGCCCGATGCGACGTACAACGCGCACGACTCGAACCCGCTGTGCGGCGACGAAGTCGTACTGCATCTCAAGGTGGACGCATCGCGTGTCGCCGACGTGCGCTTCGAGGGCCAAGGGTGCGCGATCAGTCAGGCGAGCGCCTCGATGCTGACGACGATGCTCAAGGGCGTCCCCGTCGCGGAGGCGGAAGCGGTCGATCGCGAGGCGGTCCTGAAGAAGCTCGGGATCCCGCTGAGCGCGGTCCGTCTCAAGTGCGCCCTGCTCTCCCTGCACGTCCTGAAGCTCGCCCTCGGCAAGCAGGCGGACGTCGCGACGTGAGGCCGCCGACCCATGCGAGCGGACGCGACGACGCGGAACGCCACGCGCCTCGCGGACCGGATCGGGCGCACCCCGCTTCTCCCGCTTGAAAGGATTGCGGCGCACGTGGCCCCGGGCGTCCGGCTCTTCGCCAAGGCGGAGTGGCTCAACCCGGGCGGGAGCGTGAAGGACCGCGCCGCCCTGGGCATGCTGCGTTCCGCGGAGAGGGCCGGGCTGACGCGGGATCACGTGCTCCTCGACGCGACCTCGGGCAACACGGGAATCGCCATCGCGATGCTCGCCGCGGCGGAAGGATACCGGGCGACGCTGTGTGTACCGGCGAACGTCAGCCCCGGACGACGACGGATCCTCGAGGCGTACGGCGCCGAACTCGTCTTCACGCCCGCCCCCGAGGGGACGGACGGGGCCCAAGACGCCGCAAAACGGCTCGCCGCCGCTCACCCCGATACGTACTGGTATCTCGACCAGTACAACAACGAGGCGAACTGGCGCGCGCACTTCGAATCGACGGGACCTGAAATCTGGGATCAGACGCACGGACGGATCACGCACCTCGTCGCGTGCCTCGGGACGACGGGGACGTTCGTGGGCGCCGGGCGGTTTCTGAGGAGGGGGGGTCGCCACGTCGGCTTGGTGGCCGTCCAGCCGGACGGCCCGTTCCACGGGATCGAAGGGGTGAAGCGCCTCGAGGGTTCGCGGGTCCCCGGGATCTGGGATCCGACCCTCGTCGACGAGACCATGTCCGTCGCGACGGAGGACGCGCAGGCGGCGGTCCGCCGCCTCGCGCGGGAGGAAGGCGTCCTCGTCGGCACCTCGAGCGGCGCCGCGCTTGATGCCGCGATTCGGCTCGCCGAGCGAATTCGCGAGGGGCTCATCGTGGCCATCTTCCCGGACGGCGGCTCGATGTACCTCGGAGAACGGTACTGGGAGAAGGCTCCGTGACGATCGGGATCCCGAAGGCCGTCGTCCGGGCAATCGAGGACCACGCGCGTGACGCGTTTCCGGAAGAGTGTTGCGGTTTCCTCCTCGGCCATTCGGGCGAGCCTCGCCGCACCGTCGAGTCCCTTCGCGCGAAGAACGCCGCATCGGAGGATCGAGAGCACCGCTACGTCGTCGACCCGCTCGAACTCCTCCGCGCGGACGACGAGGCGCGGGCGCACGGCCACGAGTTGATCGGGATCTACCACAGCCATCCGAACCACCCGGCCGTCCCCTCGGAGTTCGATCGACTCCGGGCCGCGAGTTGGTATTCCTACGTCATCCTGCGTATCGTCGATCGGGAGCCGAAGGAGATGACCGCCTGGGTCTTCGACGACGCGACGAAACGGTTCGTGTCCGAGGCCATCCTCCATTCGGGGCGGAAGGCCACGAGGCCATCTCGGCCGGACGGCGGAAGTTAACCTTGTTTAAGGTTAACGGGGCCGCCTTCCCTCCATGCCACTCTCGGTCCCCGAGCCGGCGTCGGTCGCGCTACTCGGATTCGAATTCGAGCCGGGGCGAACCTTAAGTAGACCACCCGAATGGTTGGGACTGCGAACATGACGAGCGTGAAGATTGTCATCCCCACGGCCTTGCGGCAGTACGCCGGCGGCAAGGACGCTGTGGATGTGGAGGCGGAGAGCGTGCACGAGGCGATCGGGAACCTGGTCGATCGATTCGACCAGCTCCGCCACCATCTCTACACCGATGACGGTCGCCTCCGGAACTTCGTGAACGTCTACGTGAACGAGGAGGACATCCGCTATCTCCGGAACGCCCGGACCACACTGAAGGACGGGGACACAATCTCCATCGTGCCGAGCATCGCGGGTGGATCGTCCTCGCTGATGGACCGTCTCGCCGCGAGGCGCAAGGATGCTCTTTCGCCCTCCGAGATCAAGCGATACTCGCGCCACCTCATCCTCCCGGAGGTCGGCATGGCGGGCCAACTGAAGCTCAAGCAGTCGTCCGCGTTGGTCATCGGAGCGGGCGGTCTCGGCGTGCCGCTCACGCAGTACCTCGGCGCCGCGGGCGTCGGCCGCCTGGGGGTCGTCGATTTCGACGTGATTGACGAGACGAACTTGCAGCGGCAGGTCCTGTATGGTACGAAGGACGTCGGCCGTAAGAAGCTCGAGGTCGCGAAGGAACGCATCTCGCAGATCAATCCGAACGTTGACGTGCAGACCTACGAGACGCGGCTGACCTCAGACAACGCGATGGACATCCTGAAGGACTACGACGTGGTCATCGACGGGACTGACAACTTCCCGACGCGGTACCTCGTGAACGACGCGGCCGTCCTCCTGAAGAAGCCGAACGTCTACGGCTCGATCTTCCGGTTCGAAGGCCAGGCGAGCGTCTTCCACGCGGAGAAGGGCCCGTGCTACCGCTGCCTCTACGCGGAACCGCCGCCCCCGGGCCTCGTGCCCTCGTGTGCGGAAGGCGGCGTCCTCGGCGTCCTGCCGGGGATCATCGGTTCGATCCAGGCGATCGAGGCGATCAAACTCCTGTTGGGGAAAGGCGACACGCTGATCGGCCGCCTGCTCGTGTTCGATGCGCTCCGCATGAAGTTCCGCGAACTGCGCCTCCGGAAGAACCCGGCCTGCCCGGTGTGCGGCACCGACCCGACGATCAAGGAACTCATCGATTACGAGGAGTTCTGCGGGCTTCGCGGCCCATCGGAGCAGCTCGGCGAGGAGTTCCAAATCTCTGTCGAGGAGCTGAAAGAGAGGATCGACGAAGGACGTGAGGTCGTCCTCCTCGATGTGCGGGAACCGATGGAATGGGAGATCGCGAGGTTGGACCGGGCGATCCTCATGCCCGTCGCGCAGGTGCCCGCGCGTGTGAACGAGCTCAGCACCGCCGACGAGATCGTCGTGTACTGCAAGACGGGCGCTCGGTCCGGGCGCATCACGAATTTCCTTCGGGAGCTCGGGTTCCGCAAGGTGAAGAACCTCGTCGGCGGGATCGACGAGTGGGCCGACAAGGTCGAGCCCGAGATGCCCCGGTACTAAGGACGGAGCCCCTATTGCCGCCTCCGGCCGACCCGAGGCGCCAGCAGCTTGAAGGACCGGGGTCGCTCGAATTCGTGTCGGCAAAGATAAAACGACTCGGCCCCATCGCGTCGTAGTGCCCCTGGACCCCGGGACCGTCCATCGCTTCGCGATGCTCGAACGCGCGGTGAAGTCTTTCGCGAAGACGAGCCGTTTTGACGAATCTCTGAAGCTCATCGAGGAGATGCTCACGATCGCCCCCGAGGACGCCGGCTTGTCCAAGCTGAAGGCGCGCATCGGAGCAGACCTCGTGAAGCAGGCGGTACAGGTACAGAAAATTGCCGCGGCCACGCGGATCGTCGAACTCATCGAGGGGAACGTTCCCGCGGCGCATCTGGGCCAGACGGAAAAGGATCTCCTCGCGAAAGCGAAGGAACGTCTGTACTCGATGTAGGTCACAACAGGCTTATGGCCGACGAAGGGCGTCGTGCGCCCCATGACACTCAAGCAATCCCCGGCCGACTACGCGAAAAGCGTTGAGACGATGCGCCGAGAGAAGGACTATTTCTTCAAGGAGGACCATGAGTCTCCGATCCCCCACGGACTCCGCCAGGCTTTTCAGGGGCTCGCGTACTTCGCGCCGGATACGAAATATCGTGTCCACGCGAAGCTTGTGAAGGATCCGAACCCGCCGCGGATAGTCCTCGCGACCTCGAAGGGCGTCCCGCGCGACATGATTCGGTACGGGGTGTTCGAGTTCGAGGTCGCCGGCACGCCGCAGCGGCTCGCCGCCTACAAGTCCGTACCGCAGCCGGGCCACCCTCACGCGGACGAGGGCCTCTTCGTCCCGTTCCGTGATACGACCTCCGGGAAAGAGACGTACGGGGCGGCTCGGTACCTCGACATCGAAGAGCGCCCGACGGACGAGTACGTGATCGACTTCAACGTTGCCTACAATCCTTACTGCGCGTACAGCGAGGACTACGTGTGCCCCTTCCCACCGCGGGAGAACTGGCTAACGACGGCGATCCTCGCGGGCGAGAAGAACTTCCCGTTGAAGGCGTGACGTCCGCCCGCGGACCTACAGGTCCGGCCCGTCGAGCCATCCCAGCCGACGGTCTCGGTTCGCCTCGATCTCCTCGGGTGCCTTGAAATCCTGCTCGACCGTCGCTAGGCGATTGATGAGGGCGCGGATCGCCTCGACGGTCGGCGCGCGTACGTCGAGGCCCGCCAGGCCCAGCTGGCGCTTCACGATCGGCATGCCCGTCTCGACGCCGCCCATCCGGTAGCAGAAGTCCGTCATGATCTTGTCCGTCACGCGGATCAGCCGGTCGACCGGCTCTTGCGGCGGCGTCACGAGGTCCACGCGCTTCGCGACGTGATGGGCCGCACCGAGGATCTGGTCCCCGAGCGCCTTGAAGGCCGACTCGACCTTGTCGCCCGTCTTTGCGCTCGTCAGGATGCCGGGACAGGAGTACTTCTGCGCGAGGAAGTAGAGGTATTCCTCGGCCCAGACGCGGTCCGCGACGAGGTCCGACTTGTTCCCCGCGAGGACCATCGGCACGCGGCCCGTGAGGCGCCACACCGCGGGGATCCAGTAGTCCTCAAGCGCCCGACGACTTTCATCGTTCGTGGCGTCGTATACGAGCAGGACGCCTTGCGCGCCTTTGATCGCGGTCTCCTGCACCCCGCTGTATCCCTTCTGCCCGAGGACGTCCCAGATCTGCATGATCATCTCGATCTCGTCGAGGGCCGAGCCGACGTTCACGCTCTTCTTCGAGATCTTCGTGCCGACGGTTGTGATGTAGTCGTCCGAATACTGGTCGACGACGAACCGGCGGACGAGCGATGTCTTCCCGACGCCACCGTCCCCGAGGAGGACGACTTTGACCTTGAAGGGTTCCCGGGCCATGGACGTCGTTTCGCCATCCCACAAGTCCCTTCTTTAATCGTTCCCCGTGGTTCTCAGGGACCGGATTATTGCCCGCGGAGCGAGGACGCCTGCGGCTCTCCGGGCCGAGGCTCCGCCGGACCCCCGCGAACGCCCCGCCTCCCCCCGACGCGCTCAATCCCGGGTGGATTCGACCTCGTGAATCCAGTCGCAACGGACCCCGATCTTCGCGTGGTGCTTCTCGATTGCTTCCATGTCCGGCGCGTCGAGCACGCAATACAGCTTGTTCTCCGCCTCGCTGTACAGGATGTCGTGGTGGCTCACACCGAACTCGTCGATCGGCGAGCGCTGGGCCTCGCGAAGTTGTTCCGCCGTCAGCGGATTCATCGGATGCGCGTCGATGAACTTCGGCATCCGGGCGGGATCGCCCGCAGGCTAGATAGTCGTTGCGTTTCCGCGCCGCCGCAGAACTTGGTACCAGTCTCTGCGCGGGGAGGGGGATTTGAACCCCCGAGCGCAGAGCGCACGGGGTTAGCAACCCCGCGCCCTACCAGGCTAGGCGATCCCCGCAGGCGCGCGCCCATTGGGAAGCGGGCTATAAACGCTTTCGGGACTCGGCCGCCGCGGGTCGCACGAACCGAATCCTCTTCCGGAAAAAGGGGAGCGAGTCAGAGGATGTCGCTCGTCGTTGGATCGTTATCGAGGACAAGATTATTACGCTTGGCGTCTTCGGAACGAATGCGCGTCCTCCCGAGACCGCGAAATGAGGCATCGAACCGACGCCTCAGTTCCATCCTCGAGGACCCGCGTTCGTTTCGGACGACCATGACCTTGATCCTCGTATCGAACCGGCTCCCCGTTACACTGAAGCGGATCGGATCCCGGCTCGACATCCGCATGAATCCCGGCGGGGTCGCGGCAGGCCTCGCTTCCTTCTATCGGGAGCACGGCGCCCGCTGGTTCGGCTGGCCCGGCGACGTCGCGCCTTCCGAGTCGCGCCGGATTGCGTCGCGGCTCAAGAAGGACTTTGGTTGCCATCCCGTGTTCCTCCCTCGGCCCCTCGCCCGATCCTTCTATGCCGGGTTCTCGAACGGTACATTGTGGCCCCTCTTCCACTCCTTCTCGACGTACGCACGCTACTCCGCGTCGGAATGGGCCTCGTACCGCGAGGTGAACGAGCGTTTCGCCGACGAGGTCGCGCGGGCGCTCCGCCCGAAGGACGTCGTCTGGATTCACGACTATCAACTGTTGCTCGTGCCGAAGATGATCCGCGAACGCGCACCGGACGCGCAGATCGGCTTTTTCCTGCACATCCCGTTCCCGCCGTACGACGTCTTCCGGCTCCTCCCTTGGCACCGCGAACTCCTGCGAGGCATGCTGGGCGCGGATCTGATCGGTTTCCACACGTACGATTACATGCGCGCGTTCGTCGGGAGCGTGCGGCGCGGCCTCGGATACGAGAGTCGCATCGGGACGATTGCGACGGAGCATCGCGTCGTCCAGGCCGACGTGTTCCCGCTGGGGATCGACGTCGAGGCGTTCGCGTCCACGCCGGTCGGGCCCGCGGCGGCGAGTTCGATCGCGCGGCTTCGCCGGGCCCTCGGGTCGTCGAAGCTCCTGTTCTCCGTTTCCCGGCTCGACTACACGAAGGGCATCCGGGAGCAGATCGAGGCGTTCGGCCGGTTCCTCGAGTCGCATCCGGAGTGGCGCCGCAAGGTGGCGTACGTCCTCGCCGTGGTCCCGTCGCGGGAGCGCGTGGCCGAGTACGCCCGCCTCAAGCGAGAGATCGATGAGCGGGTCGGCCGGATCAACAGCCGCTACGGGACGCTCGCCTGGACGCCGATCCGGTATCTGTACCGCCAGCTCGAATTCGAAGAGTTGCTGGCCCTGTACCGCGCGAGCGACGTCGGGTTCATCACTCCGTTGCGAGACGGGATGAACCTGGTCGCGAAGGAGTACGTCGCATCGAGACAAGAGCCGAGCGGCGTCCTGATCCTCAGCGAGATGGCCGGAGCCTCGCGGGAACTGCTCGAGGCGCTCGTCGTGAACCCGAACGATGTGGACGAGGTCGTGGATGCGATCGGCCGAGCGCTCACGATGCCCGCGGAGGAGCAGGCCGCCCGGATCCGGGCGATGCAAGACCGGCTCCGCCGCTACGACGCGCGGACCTGGGCGACGAAGTTCCTCGAGCGGCTCGACGACGTCGTCCGCCTCTCTCAGGACCTCGCGGTCAAACGGCTCTCCGGAGGACATCGGGACCAGATTCGTCGGGCCTTCCATAGGGCCAGGCGGCGTCTCCTCCTCCTCGACTACGACGGCACCCTCGTCCCGTTCTCCGTCGACCGCGGCGCGGTCTCCCCGGACGCGCGGATTCGTCGGCTCCTCGAGGGCCTCGGGTCCGACGCCGCCAATTATGTCGCCCTGGTGAGCGGCCGGTCCCGCCAGGATTTGGAAAAGTGGTTCGGCGAGATTCCGATTACCCTGATCGGAGAGCACGGCGCCTGGGTTCGCGACCGCAGGGACCGCAAGTGGGAAGCGATGCTCTCCGCGGATCCGGAGTGGAAGGATCGGGTGAGGCCGTTCATCGATCGTTTCGTCGAGCGGTTGCCCGGCTCCGCCGTCGAGGAGAAGGACTTCTCGCTTGCATGGCACTACCGTTCGGTCGACATCGAGACCGGGATGGCCGCTGCGAGGGAGCTCGTCGACGTCTTGACGTCGTTGACTGCGAGCCTTGATTTGCAGGTCTTTTCCGGGAATCGGGTCGTCGAGATTCGCCGAGGAGGGGTGAACAAGGGCACGTTCTTCGCGACCCGTCTTGCGCGGGAGCCGTGGGACTTCATCCTCGCGGTCGGTGACGACTCGACGGACGAAGCGCTGTTTTCCGCGCTCCCCGCGAGTGCCTGGTCGATCCGAGTGGGCTTCGGGGCATCCTCGGCTCGATTCAGCGTCGAGGCCGTCGCGGACGTGCTCGATCTCCTTGAGACACTGCCTTCCGAGGCCCCGACACTCCCGAAGAAGCCGTGATCGTCCTGGAGGCGCGGCCGTTATCGGTCGCCGCTACAGCGGTCGGAGAAGCTCTTCGGGGAGGGCCGCGTCGCCCGGCGTCGGTTCGTGGCCTTCCGAGGTCCCAGGCACCGGCGTCGTCCGGTCTCGCCGGCAACCAGGTCTTGTACGCGTTCTGGTAGGCGAGAGCGGCTACGCGGTGGTCGAATCGCCGACTCCCTGAACGGTCCGCCGCCGTGACAGTCCGTACCACAGGTTCAAGAAGGTGCGGGGACGTCCGCGTTTCGCGGGCTCTTTGCGTCGCTTCCGGAGGGATCTGACTGTCGACGCCATCGTCAAAAAAGGGGTTGTCGCGTCGCGAGTGGATCGAGAGCGGCCTTGTGCTGGGAGCTGCAAGCGCGGCCCAGGTCGCGGAGACGTGGGTGGCACTCAACGTCGCCCAGACGCTCCTCCCCGCCCTCTTCGCTCCGTATCCGTTCAGAGGGACCATCGAGGATCGGCTCATGTACACCCGATTCCCGACCGACCAATGGTGGAACTCGCGGGCGGGGACGGCGGTTCGCGTGACGGACTTTTCCCTATGGCAAGGGGCGGGCGCCGTCTGGAGGGGGCTGTTCCGGGACGGCGCGTACGTCCCCGGGACCGGCTTCCCGGCCCTCGTGATCCGAGTCATCCGCGACGACACGTATTTCCGGGCCCCCGATCCCAACCCGTACGGCCTCCCCGCCGGGTTCGGTCTGTTCTACGACGATCCCTTGCGCGACATCCGGCTCGTGGCGCTGTTCGACCGCTGCACGCACCTCTGTTGCTACCCGGGATGGCATGTGATCTCAGATCCGCCTCCCGGGCGGACCTACACCGTGTCGCCACCGACGTACGACGTCTACGGCCAGGACCCCGTGTATTGTGTGTGCCACGACGCGCAATACGATCCGCTCCTCCTCGTCCGCGACGTGAATCCGCTTAACAACGTCGTGTTCGTCGGCGCGCAGGTGGTGCATCCCCCCGCGACGTACGCCATGCCCGTCATCCCGATCCGGGCGGTCTCGGACGAGCTGTACGGCGGGATGGCGAATCCCGCCTGGTACGCGTACTGCTGAGCCGAAGCGCGTCCGCGCAAGTGATACATACCGCAGGTTCAAGACCCGGAAGAGGGAGTCGTCTTCGGCCGGCCGATGTCGCGCCGGCTTCGGGACGAATCCGGAGGGATCGCCACGTCATGGGACGAGGAACAGCCAGAAGAGCGTCGCTGGACAAGGCGCGAATGGACGAAGTTCGCGATCGCGGCGGGGCTTGTCGGATCGGTCACGTCGATCGGCGCGACGGTCTCGGGCCAGCTTCTTCCTCCGCCCCTGAAATTTCCCGGTGAGCTCCGGGAGCAGATTTACTACACGAAATGGCCCACGGCCGCATGGTGGAACAGCCGCCAAGGCCGTCCGATTCGCGTCACGGACTTCGAGGAATGGCAAGGGGCCACGGGCGTGTGGCGCGGCCTCTTCCTCGACGGTCGTTGGATCCCCGGCACGGGCTATCCGGTCCTCGTGATCCGTCTGAAGTACGACGCCCCGGAGTTCCGCCTCCCGGAGGACGTCACCCCGCCCGAAGGGTACGCATTCGCGTACGATGATCCGGATGCGCGCATCCGCCTCGTCACCCTGTTCGATCGGTGCACGCATCTGTGCTGCTATCCGGGCTGGCATGTCATCCCGGTCGCGTACCGGGACTATCGGGTCCCTTCTCCGACGTACGCCGTATACGGCGAAGACCCGATCCTCTGCATCTGTCACGGATCCCAGTACGATCCGTTCCTCCTGACGACGGACGTGAATCCGAAGAACGAGGTTGTGTATCTCGGGGCCACGCACGTCCACGGGCCGACGCAACGCGCGCTGCCCGTCGTGGCGGTGCGGAGCGAGGGCGGCGTCCTCGTCGGCGGGATGTCCGATCCTCGCTGGTATCAGTACTGCTAGGCCCGCGGACTCCATGCGAAAGCGGGTCGAAAGACTCATATAGCCCGCTCCGGTATCTGTTGGAAGACTCGGCAAAGGCGACGAGACTTTCGAGTCACCGTCGCCCGAGTCCGTGGTGGCCGCTTTCGGCGAAGGCCCCGATTTGTGACGGGCCCCCTTCTGACGCGGCCGACACTGTGGAGGTTTGAGAACCCCGCGTCCTCGGGGGCGCGTGCCCTCTCGAACCCGACGCTCGCGATCAAGGCAGAGGTATGTTCGAGCTACCTCGCCAAGATTCCTTTGAGATGGCGTACATATCCGTCGCGTGAGATCAACTCCGGTTGATCCTGCCGGCGGGCACCGCTATGGGAGTTCGCTTAAGACATGCGAGTCGAGAGGTGCAAGACCTCGGCGGACGGCTCAGTAACACGCGGATAATCTGCCCTCAGGTGGGGAATACTCTCGGGAAACTGAGGCTAATGCCCCATAGATCTGGGATGCTGGAACGCTTCCAGGTCGAAAGCTCCGGCGCCTGAGGATGGGTCTGCGGCCTATCAGCTTGTAGGGGGTTTTACAGACCCCCTAGGCTTCGACGGGTACGGGCTATGGGAGTAGTCGCCCGGAGATGGATTCTGAGACACGAATCCAGGCCCTACGGGGCGCAGCAGTCGCGAAAACTCCGCAATGTGGGAAACCACGACGGGGGAACTCCCAGTGCGGACACTTTGTGTCCGCTGTTCTCGTGCCTAAAAAGCACGAGAAGTAAGGGCCGGGTAAGACGGGTGCCAGCCGCCGCGGTAATACCCGCGGCCCGAGTGGTGCTCATTATTATTGAGTCTAAAACGTCCGTAGCCGGTCGGGTAGATTCCTGGGTAAATCGAACCGCTTAACGGTTCGCATTCCGGGGAGACCGTCCGACTTGGGACCGGGAGAGGCGCGAGGTACTCCTGGGGTAGGGGTAAAATCCTGTAATCCTGGGAGGACCACCAGTGGCGAAGGCGTCGCGCTAGAACGGATCCGACGGTCAGGGACGAAGCCCAGGGGCGCAAACGGGATTAGATACCCCGGTAGTCCTGGGTGTAAACGCTGCAGGCTTGGTGTCGGGGGTCCTACGGGGGCGCCCGGTGCCGGAGCGAAGGTGTTAAGCCTGCTACTTGGGGAGTACGGTCGCAAGACTGAAACTTAAAGGAATTGGCGGGGGAGCACCGCAACGGGAGGAGCGTGCGGTTCAATTGGATTCAACGCCGGAAAACTCACCGGGGGCGACCCTCGCATGAAGGCCAGGCTGATGACCTTGCCTGATTTTGGGAGAGGTGGTGCATGGCCGTCGTCAGTTCGTACCGTAAGGCGTTCTGTCAAGTCAGATAACGAACGAGACCCTCGCCCTTAGTTGCTAGTTCCTCCTCCGGGAGGGGCGCACACTAGGGGGACCGCTGGTGCTAAATCAGAGGAAGGAGAGGTCAACGGTAGGTCCGTATGCCCCGAATCCCCCGGGCAACACGCGCGCTACAAAGGACGGGACAATGGGCTCCGACACCGAGAGGTGGAGGCAACCCCGAAACCCGTTCGTAGTTCGGACTGAGGGCTGTAACCCGCCCTCACGAAGATGGATTCCGTAGTAATCGCGTGTCAACATCACGCGGTGAATATGCCCCTGCTCCTTGCACACACCGCCCGTCAAGCCACCCGAGTTGAGCCTGGGTGATGGT